>JAYELL010000030.1:0-9051 GCA_034717495.1 Chloroflexota bacterium
ACACCCGAACCTGCCGACACGGCTACACCCGAACCTGCCGACACAGCTACACCCGAACCTGTCGACACGGCTACGCCTGAACCTGTTGACACAGCTACACCCGAACCAACCGACACGCCAACGCCTGTAGACACCGATACACCGACGGCGACCGCAACTCCGTCGCCGGCTCCGACTGATACGCCCAGCCCAGAGCCAACGGCCACGGCGACCCCCACGCCGACACCGACTGCCACAGCAACATCAACACCGAAGCCAACGAATACACCTACGGTCGAGCCAGATCCCACCGATACAGCCACGCCGGCATCCAGTGTGACTCTGGTACCTGTCCCCACGGCAACGCCCGCTGCCACATCGCAGGCCCTGCGCAGGGTGCCAGGCCTGGATACACTGACCAACGGTGGGGAAACGGCTGCGTTTCCCTACACCATGGTTCGGTTTTTGGGCGATATGACCGACGAAGGGCACGATGTGGTTCGCACACCGGCCCGAATCGTCAAACCTTATCTATCGGTATTCGGGGTTATCATTCTGATCGATGGCCACCCGGTGCAGGCGTTCGAATATCCGGATGATGAGACTTTGGCCGCCGATATGATGGGGTTTGGGCCCGGTGCCGATTCCCACGGAAGCCATCTATTGTTTTGGGAGGCCCCCCCGCGTGTATGGAGAAATGGCCGCCTTCTCCTGTTGACTGTGGGTCCCGACGATTTCACCAGCGATGCCATCGCTTCGGTATTGGGTGATCCAATTATCGGCAATTGATCCAAGCGCAATGTCCCGGCTGATCCTGGTAAAACATTCGTTACCCCAGATCGATCCCCAAATCCCTTCGGCCACATGGAGGCTCTCCGAAGTGGGCCGAACGCGTTGTCTGGCCCTGGCCTCCACACTTGCCGACTATAAACCTGATGCGGTGGTGGCCAGTGTTGAGCCCAAGGCACTGCAGACAGCACAAATTGTCGGGCAACGGCTCGGGCTGCCGGTGGAAACTGCCCCCGACCTCCAGGAACATGATCGGCGAAACGAGCCCTGGCGTGATGATCCCGCAGAATTCGAGAGGTCTGTGCAGGGCCTGCTTGAGAATCCCCAGGAGTTGGTATACGGAACTGAAACAGGGGCGCAGGCTCTGAGACGATTTTCCTCGGGCCTCGCGGCGGTAACCGGCCGGTACCGGGATCAATCGGTAGCCGTCGTCTCCCACGGTACTGTCATTTCGCTCTTCGTGGCACAGGTCGCCGGCCTGGAACCGGTATCGTTCTGGAGGTCGTTGGGCTTACCCTCGGTTGTGGTGTTGTCTCAACCCGACCATCGACTGGAGGCAGTCTTCTTTCACCTGGATCAATAGTCCAGGCTGCTGCCGCCGATAAACTCTCGTATGACTGAATCGTGGGGAACGGGGGAGTCATCTTCCACGGGTTCGATTACCTTCAGGAACTCGTTGACTCGTTCTGCACGCTGGAAGGCATCCTGGTGCAGGGGATCATCGCGATATTGAACCGCCCATTGCGCGAAATCGGCACCGAGACGGGCCGAGTACAGGGATAGTTCATAGGGCATCGCGCTGTTTATGATGGCGTCACTGCTGCCGTGGAAGGGAATTATGTTGCGCATTTCGCTGGAACGCACGTAGTGCCAATGCTCAAGGGTTTGCTTGGGCTTGTAGGCCCGATGCACCGAATCCCGCAGCATGCGCCGAAGCAGGCGCAGGTCGGTCCAGCGGATGTAACGGCCGTCGGGCCCCTTCATCTGGAGCAACGGCTCCAGATAGAGCCGGAACTTTCGTTCGTCCGGGATGCCCTCGGTCATGGGCGGAAAGAGCCCATGAAGGCTGTCGATGAGCAGTATCTCGTTTTTCCTCAACTGCAACGGCGTTTGATCCAGCTGGCGCGTGCCGGTCTTAAAATCATAGAGGGGGACCAGGACTTCATGCCCGTCGACCAGCCTCTGAAGGTGTTGGTTGATCAGGGCAAGGTCGAGCGCCTGGGGCGTCTCGAAGTCATAGTCGCCAAATTCGTCTCTGGGATGCAGTTCGAGATCAAAAAAGTAGTTGTCGACGTTGAGGGTGACGAATGACAGGTCGTTGGACTTCAGCCGCTGCTCCAGTTTTTTCGTCGAGGTAGTTTTGCCCGATGAGGATGGCCCACTGACGATGACCATCCTGATCTCATCACTGCGCCCGGCAATCATCCGGGCGGCATGGCTGATATCGGCCTCATATGCCGACTCTGACTGATGAACGATCTGCGGGAATTCACCGCGGCGAATTCGGCGGTTGAGCGCCTCGACAGTGTGCAGATCGTGAGTTACAGCCCAATCCAGGACCCGCCAGAGCTTGGCCCAGGGGATGTTGTCTCTGGTCTCCGCAGCTTTTTCGGCAGCATGTTCCCGGCGCTGGTTTCGCTCCTCCCGATAGAGGATATAGGCTTTAGCTACCGTTGCATGGCCGTTTTCGATCAGAACCTTTTCGACCATGTCCTGGATTTCCTCAATCTGAGGAATGTGCCCTTCCGGGGACCTGTCTTCCAGGGCCTGTACGACCTGTTGGGAGAGAAATTTCGCCCGCGCCCGATCCCGGCCACCTACGGCTACAGCCGCTCGATAGATGGCATTGGTGATCCGCTCGGCATTAAAGGGAACAACGGCGCCGCTGCGCTTTACCACATGGGTGATCTCTGCCATGATATTCCTCCGATGTGCAGGTCCGTTTGCTATCTCCTCCGTAACCTTCAGTCATACGCCTGGCTTTCTTCGCTCAGCATATTTCTTGCGGAACCTGGCCAACTTCGGCGTGATTACCACCTGGCAGTAGGGCTGCCAGCTGTTGTCCCGATAGAAGCTCTGCTGATTATCCTCGGCTCGATGGTAGTTCGAGAGCGGCGTAACCTCGGTAACGATCGGGTCTGACCAGATTTCAGCGGCTCCAAGTTCGCGGATGACCTCATTGGCAACCATCTTTTGCTCGTCGTCCTCGTAAAAGATCGCCGACCTGTACTGGGTGCCTGCGTCAGCTCCCTGGCGGTTGAGGGTCGTCGGATCGTGGATGCTGAAGAATACCTCGAGAACCTCTCGAAAACTGATCTCCCGGGGATCATAGGTCACCTGGACGACCTCGGCGTGTCCTGTCGATCCGGTGCATACCTGTTTGTAGCTGGGATTATCCACCCAACCGCCGGCATAACCAGATTCGATGGAGTCCACTCCCTGCAATTCCTCGAATATGGCTTCCAGACACCAGAAACAGCCGCCACCCAGGGTGGCTGTTTCCCTGTTGAGTTCTTTCGCCTGTCCGTTCTGTTCGCTTTTCATCTCTTTTATCCCAACCTGGACAAGCCAGAGGAACGCTGATTACGCAGACCTTCGGCGCAGATTATCGCTGATCTTTTTTCTGATTGACCTGCGATTGGTTCTTCAGGTGATCACTCACCGATGACTTCATCCCGTCCGTTCCGCAAAATCGATGCCAGATCAGGAGCTTCGAAGAGATCGGACTTGAGCACTTTGCCGTCATCTCGGAAGACAGGTTGGCCGGCTGCGTCCAGTTTGCTCATGTTGCTGCGGTGCACCTCGTCAAACAGTGCCCCGGCCAGGTCTTGCAGCCCGTGCGCCACAAAGGTGCCAAGCAGGACATAAAGCATGTCGGTGAGCGCGTCCGCTACCTCGACAATGTCTCCACTGCCTATGGCCGAGCGGTATTCCCCCAGCTCTTCCTCAAATAGCCTGACTCGAACTGCCTGGACGTCCTCGGGAAGCGTGGCGGCCGGTTCGTAGTTGATGTAGCACTGAAAGGTCTCGTGAAACTGCTCGAGTTTTCTCAGTTGATCCTGCATGTGGGTGATGTCCAGATTGGATAGGGCGACTGTGATCAGTCCAGGAAGACAGGCAGATTGCCCAGGGCAATGACTTCAGACCAGTCTGCGTTGCCCTCGGTGAAAACGGCAGCGACCTGGCTGATGTTGCCGTTTGCCTGCGTGACCACTTCTTTCATTCCTGTCAGCGTACTGCCCGTACTAACGACGTCGTCAACCAGCACAATGTCCTTGCCGGCAATCAGGTGCTGATCCTTTTCATCCAGGAAAAGGGTCTGTGGCTTGCCTGTAGTGATTGAAATGGTCTGAGAGCTGATGGCGTTACCCATGTATGTCTTGTACGTTTTGCGCAACACGACGTAAGGCAGACCCATGAGGGCGCTCATTTCGTAGATAAGAGGTATGGCCTTGGCCTCAGCTGTCACAAGAACGTCGGCCGGCGTGTCCTTGAGAAGTTCGGCCAGCGCCGCTGCTCCCGCCTTGACGACGAAAGTGTCGCCTAACATGTTGAAGATGGCAATCCGCACACCTGGGGCAACCTCGAACAGCGGAAAGTGCCTGGTGAGGCCGGCTACCTCGACGGAAAAGGTCTCGCGTTCGGTCATGATTCGTTTCAAACCTCATGGGATGTAGTATTCCGCAATGCCGACGGTTGCTGCATCTCTGCAGCCGCATGACAGTATACACAGGAACGCCGGGGGAGCAATCGCGACCAGCGTGACTACTGGTTGGTTTCAGCAACATGAGCCACCGACTGGCGGATCAGTTCGCGCAGCGTCGGGATATCTACATCATCCAGCTTGTTGATGTAGAGACATGATTTGCCGGTTTTGTGCCTGCCCAGATCCGCCAGCAAGGCGTCGTAATCGTCAAATCCCGACATGATGTAGAGTGTCAGGTTCTGCTTTCTGGGGGAAAAACCAACCAGAAACCAATCTCCTTCTCGTCCGGACGCATATCTATAGTGATAGCTGCCAAAGCCGACGATGTTGCTGCCCCACATCGACGGCTCTTCTCCGGTGACCTCTCGCAGAAGCTCCATGATGGCGAAACTATCCTCGCGCTTCTTTTCCTGCGGAACGCTGTTGAGAAAGTCCTCGACGCTGGCATCATTCTTCTGTGTTTTCAACTCAGCCATGGGACAAAAACCTCCATCAACGAGCTGGCGGCAACTTGGCTGCCTGTCTAAGGGATAGACCCAGGGCTGCCACCGCCTGTGGCGGATCGTCGCTGCTGTCCGCCAGTTCGACCAATGCACTACCCACGATGACGCCGTCGGCGATCCCGGCAACTTGAGCCGCCAATCGAGGGTTGCCGATGCCAAAGCCCACGGCGATATAGGGACGTTCGTCGACGGGCAATCGATCAGTGATCTCCCGTACCTCTCTTACAAAGCTGCCCAGGTCGCTGTTGAGCGTGTCTCGAGCGCCGGTGATGCCGGTCACACTTACCAGGTAGACGAAGCCCCTGCTGCGCTTCACGCCCAACTCGATGCGAAACGGCGTGCTTGTGGGCGCCAGCAGATAGATTGGTGCGATGCCGCGGTCGAGACACAGCCTGGCCAACGCTTCAGCTTCAGGCTCATCGGGCGGCAGATCGGGCACGATGAGCCCGTCCACCCCGGCCCGGCTGGCCTCTTCGACGAAGCGCTCGGGCCCGTAGGCAAGAACGGGATTGATATAACCCATCAGACAGAAAGGCTTATCGGGGATAACGCGGCGCAGCTCTTTTACAGCAGCCAGGCAGTAGGCAACGGTTACGCCATTGTCCAGAGCCTGTTGACCGGCCGCCTGGATGGTAGGTCCATCCGCCAGGGGATCGGAGAAGGGGAGGCCCAACTCGAAGAGATCGGCACCGGCGTCGGCCAGGGCACCGATCACCTGGGGGGATGTCTCCAGCGTAGGGTGGCCCAGCATCTGATAGGGCATGAACGCCGCCCGGCTCTCTCGATGGGCCTGGGCAAATGCTGCCCGGATGCGTTCAACTCCTGAGCTCATTGTTCGTTTACCTCGTTTTCCGTCGATAGCCTGCCGGGTCGTGCGCCCAACGCCCGCATGGCGGTGTCCAGGTCTTTGTCGCCCCGGCCACTCAAGTTCACCAGAATCACTTGATCGCGGCCCATCTGCGGCGCAAGCTCCAGGACGTGAGCGATGGCGTGGGCGCTCTCCAATGCCGGGATAATGCCCTCCAACTCGCTCAACAGTCTGAAGCCCTCCAGGGCAGCGTCATCGGTAGCATAGGTGTATTCGGATCGGCCCAGGTCTCGTAGCAGGGCATGTTCCGGGCCAACCGAGGCGTAATCCAGGCCTGCGCTGATGGAATGGGTCAGCGCGATCTGGCCATCTGCATCCTGCATAACGTAGCTGCGGGTACCGTGCAGAACTCCCAGGCGTGCAGTTTCAGGGTCAGCGAAGCGAGCTGCGTGTTCTCCCGATTCGATGCCTCGCCCGCCCGCCTCCACACCGATCAGACGTACCTGCTCGTCGGCCAAAAAAGGGTGAAAGATGCCGAGAGCGTTGCTGCCGCCTCCTACGCAGGCGACGATGGCGTCGGGCAATCTGCCCGGACCGCCGGAAGCCTCATCGAGCATTTGCCCTCGTGCTTCGCGGCCGATAACACTCTGGAAATCACGCACGATGGTCGGATAGGGGTGGGGACCCAAAGCTGAGCCCAGCAGGTAGTGGGTCGATTGCACGTTGGTGACCCAATCGCGGATGGCCTCGTTGATGGCGTCCTTGAGGGTTTTGCTGCCGGCATCCACACCGCGAACTGCTGTTCCCAGCAGCTTCATGCGAAAAACGTTTGGCGCCTGGCGCCCCATGTCCACCGTACCCATGTAGACCACACACTCGATGCCCAACAGGGCCGCTGCGGTCGCCGTCGCCACACCATGTTGGCCGGCGCCGGTCTCCGCCACGATTCGCTTTTTACCCATACGTTCGACCAAGAGGGCCTGCCCCAGGGCGTTGTTGATCTTGTGGGCACCGGAGTGTGCCAGGTCCTCCCGCTTCAAGTAGATCTGCGCGCCGCCCAGGTGCCGGCTGAGCCGCCGGGCATGGGTGATGGGTGTTGGCCTGCCGACATAGGTGTGGAACAGGCGGGCCAGTTCCGCCTTGAAGGCGTGGTCGTTGTACGCCTGTAGATAGGCCTCTTCCAACTCGTCCAGCGCCGGCATCAATGTTTCGGGAACGAATCGGCCACCGTAGGGACCAAAGCGGCCACGCTCATCTGGCCACCGATACCCGGATAATTCACTCACGATGCCAGGGTCTCCTTCCACAGACGGGCTCTTTCAGCTAGTTCCGTGATCAAATCGCTCTTGCCATCGGTGTAGCGGTGGACATCATGGGGATACTGCTTGGCCAGTTGTTGTTTTAGTTCGGCGTAACGACTGGCTTCCCCGGGATGGGTCTTGAGATACTCGACCAGGTCCAGGTGGCGCGCGATCTCCGGGTTGCCAGTCTGGAAAACGTGTACATGATAGCGGCGTTCGCCCTCCAGGTCCTTGCTGAAATAACACCGGCCTGGGATGCCAAGCTCACCTTTCGGGACATAGCCAAGGGCGATCATCTCATCGTTGAGTAAGTCGACTTTTTCGATCTCTTTGACCTCCGGCAGGATATCGATGATTGGTTTGGCAACGATGCCCGGGATAGCTGTGCTGCCCATGTGGTGAATGGCCACCAATTCCTGTCCAAATACCTGTGCCAACCGAGCTGCCTCTTCAGCGAAACGAAGGGGCCACCGGGGATCGTGGGGAACGACCCGAGTACTTCTGGTCCGGCGTATTAGGTGTGGTTCGCAGCGCAACAAAGCCAGCGCGCTGTCTCCGTCGGTCATGCGGCCATCCCGCGCCATCTGCAGGGCCTTTTCAACCGGCACCAATTGCACCTCGATCTGTTCGGTGGCCTCCAGTTGCTGGTCGCCGTTCAATGCCACCCCTACAGCCAAAAAGATCGTGCAGCGAGCGTCGGCGGTTCCGTTCATGCTGTAAAACCAGCCGATGTTACACATCTCAACACAGGTGGCGCCAGCTTCCTGCAGCAGTTCCTGGCGGGCAACCTCCTCCGGCGGCAGGCCTGCATTGTCGCCCAGGCCACCGGCCGGCATCTCCCAACACCAGTCGTCGACGGTGTAGCGATAGCTGCGGATCATTACCACCTGACCGTCACTTGTTAGCGGCACAACGGTAATGAAGCCCGGATGTTCCTGGTAGGTAAAGGTGATTTTTTGCCCGGCGGGCAAGCGTACCTGGTCTTGACGCAGGTTGTGCCAATGGCTGCGGAAAGGGCGTTCGGTGCCAAGTCTGTGCCACCCCAGGCTTTCGCCCAGCGGTTTTTCGTCAGATATTACAGATTGGCTCATCGTGAACTTATCCCTGGGGGGGGTTGGGCGTCGCCGAATTGAGCTTTCCCGAAATCCTGCCATGCTTCCGGCAGGGGAACAATGGTGGCGCGCAAACTGTCGTCGATGATCTCCAGCATACCAACCGAAACATATTGGCCCGGCTGTGTCTTACGATCCAGGATGTTGAGATAGGTGCTGCCTGGGTTGATCACCAGGACACCTTTGACATCGCCGATATAGGGACGGTGGATATGGCCGCAAACCACGCAATCGACCTGATCCTGCTCAAATTGCCGGCAGACGTTGGCATAAAAACGTGGGGCCAGGAAGAGACGCTGTCCAAAAAACATGTTCCAGGTGGTGCCCGGCATCTCCAGCCAGCGGGGCCTGTTGCCGTGGATCAACCCGATCCGTTTTCCTTCAACCTCAATGACCTGGCGCAGAGGCAGGTGATCCAGACCGATGTCCTGGTCACCGCGGACGGCATGGACCGGTGCAATCTGTCCCAATACTTCCAGGACTTCAGGCCCGGTCAGATCGCCCGCGTGGAGGATCATCTCAACACCTTCAAAGGCGCGGTGCACCCCCGGGTGGAGTCGCGATGTCACGTGTGGTATATGGGAGTCAGCTATAAGTCCAATTCGCATAGCGTTTCTCACTCGTGTCGGAGGTCCGCGGACCGATGACCGCAGACCGTCTGTAACCGACCACCGACCGCTGACCACCGACCGCCTTCGACTGTTCGCTCACAACCATCTGCCGTCCGTCGTCTGCGGTCTTCTGGAAGTCGTCTTCTGGAAGCGGTCAGCGGTCTGTCGTCTGCGGTCTTCTGGAAGTCGTCTTCTGGAAGCGGTCAGCGGTCTGTCGTCTGCGGTCTTCTGGAAGTCGTCTT
>JAYELL010000030.1:9151-17038 GCA_034717495.1 Chloroflexota bacterium
GCGGTCTGTCGTCTGCGGTCTTCTGGAAGTCGTCTTCTGGAAGCGGTCAGCGGTCTGTCGTCTGCGGTCTTCTGGAAGTCGTCTTCTGGAAGCGGTCAGCGGTCTGTCGTCTGCGGTCTTCTGGAAGCGGTCATCCAGCAGCATGCTTCACCGCTGCGATAAAACCACGCACGCTGGCGTGGTCCTTGCGGCCAGGAGATTTCTCCACGCCGCTGGCCACATCCACACCCCAGGGCCGGACCTGGTCGATAGCGCTCGCCACGTTCGAGGTTTTAAGGCCACCGGCCAGGAGTAGACGACAGGTTGGCGACAGGTCCGCGGCCAGATCCCAGTCGCCGGTATGTCCAGTGCCGCCGTGCACCGAGGGATGAAAGGCATCCACCAGCAGGTCGGGACCATCGACCGGACCAAAGCTGCCATATCGTGCCGCTTGCTGCCGGGCTTTTTCGATCGATCTGGGCCGCAACGCCTTGAACGCCCTGCCACTCAGCGCCGTTAACATTTCGGGCGGTTCTTCGCCGTGCAGCTGCGCCAGGTCCAGTTGGCAGGTACTGAGCGTCCAGGCAATCTCTTCCTCCGTGGCATTGACAAAGACGCCGACCAGGAGGGGCCGCTTTCTGGTGCGATCCAGCCGGGCAACGATTTCCCTGGCGTTGTACGGTGTCACATGCCGGGGTGATCGCTGCACGAAAATAAAGCCCAGATAGTCGGCTCCCGCATCGACAGCCACCTGGGCGTCCATCAGGTTCGTCAGGCCACAGATCTTGACCACAGGACTTGCGAAGCCGTCGTCCTTTGTCATGACGTGATCTGTCGATGTTTCATAAGTCGATTCCCAGGGCAGCCAACAAGATAACGATCAACGGGGCGATGAAGACCGCCGGCAGCAGGTTGCCAACCCGAACCCGTTTCAGTTCCAGCAACACCAGCCCGATGCCCATGATCAGGACACCGCCGGCCGCGGTCATTTCAACGACCCAGGGCGTTTGCCTGGAAACGTCACCGATGGCAGTCCCAAGGCCCATGGCAGCCAGACTGATGGTCCCTTGATAGATGCCGACCGAGAGTGCCGATAGAATCACACCAGGGCCCAGCGCAGCCGCAAAGGCCAGTGAGGCGAAGGCATCCAGCATCGACTTGATGGCAAGCAGGTTGTAATCACCGGTCAAACCATCCTGAATAGCGCCCAGTATGGCCAGCGGTCCGACACAGAAGACCAGGCTGGCAGTGACAAAGCCCCGGACGACTCTTCCCTCGCCACTTTCGCTGAAGATACCAGCCGTCTTCAGCTCCAGCCAGCGCCCCACGGCTTCCAGGCCATCCTCGATTCGCAACAGTTCTCCGGCGATTCCGCCCAGGAGGACGCTGACCATGGGAATGAGGATGTTATTGCTCTGGATTGCCATGCTGATTCCGACGACAAGCACCATCAAGCCCAGGCCATCAAGAACAGTCTGCTGGACTTTTTTCGGCAGACGGTTGCCAAGCAGGATTCCGATGACACTGCCTGCGACAACAGCGACAACGTTGATCAGGGTACCGAGCATGAAGGCATTATAGATGCCAATGGGCAGAAGGCAAATGAAACGCGTGTATTCGAATTTTTAGGACACCCAGGCGCAATCCGTTCGATCACGGCGCTCCTGCTCGCACCAGGCTCTTAATCTTATTTTGTCGCTCCCGTGGACTGGTGACGACCAGGCTTTCACCTACCAACATGGCATCGATGCCCATGGCTGCCAATCTGCGCACATCTTCAGGGGAATGGATGCCGCTTTCGCTGACTACGACCTTTTCTTCCGGTACCAGTGGGCGAAGGCGTTCGGTGGTTGCCAGGTCTACCTCAAAGGTGCTCAGGTCCCGGTTGTTGATACCGATGATCTGGGCTCCCGCAGCCAGGGCCCGGGCGACCTCTTCCTCATCATGGGCCTCGACCAGCGCTGCCATGCCGTAGGTGTGGGTCTCTTTCAACAGTTTTCGAAGATCGTTGTCGCCCAAAACCGCCACGATGAGCAATACCGCGTCGGCGCCGGCAACCCTCGCCTCGACGATCTGATAGGGATCAAAGATGAAATCCTTGCGCAGAATGGGTATGCCTGGACTGGGGACTTTCGTGCGTGGATTTGCCGTTTTACTTACCTCTGCCGCGTCCGTCAGATATTCCAGGTTGCCCTGAAAGAACCGGCTATCCGTGAGCACTGAGATGGCCGCCGCGCCTCCCTCGACGTAGGTGTGGGCCAGTTGTTTTGGATCAAAATCCTTGCACAGCAGGCCACGGGAAGGGCTGGCGCGTTTTATCTCGGCAATCAGGCTGACCCCCGGTTGGCGCAGGGCCGCAGCAAAGTCCAACGGTTCAGGCACCGTCATGGCAAGCGCTCTCAGGTCGGTGATAGGCACCAGTGCCTTTTGTTTGGGCAATTCCTTGCGCTTGTGGTCCATGATCGTGTCGAGCAGTTTCCCTTGATGCTTGAGGCGATCGCTATGGCTATGGCTCTTTTTTGAGGTCTTTTTGCTCATTTTGTCTCCTGCGGTCCTGGAGGGTTGAAGCAATATCGCCGTTACTCGTTGCTCAACTCGACCAGTTTCTCGAGGGCTTGCATGGCGGCGCCACTGTCGATACTGCGCCGGGCCTGTGCCAGTGCGACAGGCCAATTTCCATCCGCCAGGGAAAGACCCATGGCGGCGTTGAAGAGGACAGCATCCCGTTTCGGTCCAAGCTCCTGGCCCGCGAGGATGCGGCGGGTGATCTCGGCGTTATCGTCGGCATCGCCGCCCTTGAGGTCGGCCAATTGGGCCCGCGGCAACCCGAGATCGGGGGCATCCAACTGGAAGGTGCGGATTTCACCGTCGCGCAGTTCGGTGATGCGATTTGGCCCGGAGAGGCTCAGTTCGTCCAGCCCGCCATGGCCGTGAACAACAAAGGTGACCGTGCTTGCCAGACGCTTCATCACACCTGCCAGCGGTTCAGTCAGATCGGGGCTGAACACGCCGATGGCCAACCGGCTGGCGCCGGCCGGGTTGGTTAATGGCCCCAGAATGTTAAAAACCGTGCGGGCTTTCAGCTCGCGGCGAGGACCGATGGCATGACGCATGGCCGGATGGTGGTTGACGGCGTAACAGAAACCTATTCCCGCTTCGTCGATGCAGCGAGCCACCTGCTCCGGCGAAATGTCCAGGCGAACCCCGAGCGCACCCAACACATCGGCACTGCCTGCTTTACTGGTAACGGAACGATTGCCGTGCTTGGCAACCGGTACTCCGGCTCCTGCCACGACAAATGCCGCAGTGGTGGAAATATTGAAGGTGCCAGAATGATCGCCGCCGGTGCCGACAATATCGGTCAGAGCGATGCCGTCGCGGGTAGCCCGTTCCGGAAAGACGGCAATGGCGTTTTCCCGCATTGCCCGGGCGCAACCGGTGATTTCTGGCACCGTCTCACCCTTCATCCGCAGGGCAATCAGGAAACCACCGATCTGGGCCTGGGTGGCCTCACCTGACATGATTTCCATCATAGTTGCGTAGGATTCTTCCTCGGTCAGATCCTGAAAATCGACGAGTCTGGCAATTGCTGCCTGAATCATTAGAAGCTCCTGTGAAGGCGACAGCCTCGATGTGATGCCTTAAAACTCTCGGCCCTGGATGCGTAGATCCCGGCTAATTATCAATAGTCAATTGTCCATGATCAATTGTCGATAGCAGAGGGCAATTGCCAATTGTGGCCCCCTTCGACAGGCTTTTTGTCGATCCTGATTTCGTAAGCGTCAACTGTTTACTTGTCACCTTGTCACCTTGTCTACTTGTTTCCCTGTTTCCTTCTCCCTTGTCCAGGTCAGGACACTGCCAGGAAGTTCCGCAGCAGGTCCTTGCCATGTTCGGTGAGAATGCTCTCCGGATGGAACTGAACACCGATGGTTGGATAGTCACGGTGCCGCAGACCCATCACCTCTCCCTCCTGGGTGAAGGCAGTTAGTTTCAGCACATCGGGTAGCGGTTCTTCAACGATCAGGGAGTGGTAGCGGGTTGCCTGGAAGGGACTTGGCAGCCCATAAAAAATCCCTTTACCGGTGTGGTGAACCGGCGATACCTTGCCATGCATCAGCCGCGGCGCGCGCGCTACTACCCCGCCGAAGACATGCCCGATACATTGTTGTCCCAGGCAAACCCCGAGCAGAGGCGTGGTTTTGTGAAAGTGACGAATGACGTCGTTGCTGACACCGCTGTCAGCCTCGGGTGTACCCGGTCCCGGCGAAATCATGATGTGACTGGGCTTGAGTTGCTCCAATTCCTCCACAGTGACCCGGTCATTGCGCCACACCTGTAAGTCGCTGACGGGATCGCCCAGCCGGTCTTCCAGCATGACCTCGCCGATGAATTGCACCAGATTATAGGTAAATGAATCGTAGTTATCTATGAACGCAATCATAGGAGCCTCCGATTTCAGAATTTCAGAATTTCAGAGTGTCAGTATGCTGTCTCCGTGTCTCTACCTGGCTAGCTCTCGCACCGTCTAGCTCTCGCACCGCTTGCTGCCTCTCGGCACGCCTGCTGGCGTAGCGTGCTGGCGTCGTCGCCGCGTCCCCGCGTCCCCGTGTCCCCGTGTCACCGTGTCACCGCGTCGCCAACTTCTTCTGTCGCTTTTCGGCCGAGCGTCGAATGCGATTGTGGACTCCGGCCAATCCCATGGCTTTTTTGACATCACGCAGGGTCTCCCCGGCGACGGCAGATGCCTTTTTGGTACCCTCGAAAAGCAACTCGTCGACATAACCGGTCTGGGCCTGATAATAGGCCCGCCGCTCCCGCACCGGGTCCAGGAAGTTGTTCAATGCTACGATCAGTTTTTCTTTGACTTCTACATCGCCAACCTGGCCTGCCCGGTAGCGGGTTTTTAGATCATCTACCTCTTGTTTGTCGGGGTTGAAGAAGTCGTGATAGTCGAAAACCGGATTGCCTTCCACGGTACCAGGGATGTCGGCCCGGATGCGCTTGGGATCGGTATACATACTTTTGACCTTGTTGCGAACGGTCGTTGCGTCGTCGCTAAGCATGATGGCGTTGCCCAGGCTTTTGCTCATCTTGGCCTGGCCATCTGTGCCAACCAGTGTGCCGCCGACGACATAGGCATCGGGCAGCGGGAAGACCTCATCGTAGCGATTGTTGAAGCGCCGGGCGATCTGGCGGGCCAACTCCACGTGGCTCTCGTTATCCTTTCCCACGGGCACCAGGTGCGCCTTTGGCATCAGGATATCAGCGGCCTGAAGGACCGGGTAGCCCAGCAAGCTGTAGGGTACCTGCTCGAGTCCGGCTGCCTGAGCCATATCCTTGATGGTCGGCAACTGCTGCAGGCGCTCGACGGTGATCAGGCTACCGAGAAGCAGCTGCAACTCGTAGATCTCGTGGACAGCCGACTGCAGGTAGAAGGTGACCTTGTCGGGATCAATGCCAATGGCCAGTTGATCCAGCACGATCGACCGGGCGTTGTCGGCGATCTTGAGGACATCTTCCTTGGTATTTTTGGTGGTCAGCATGTGCAAATCGGCGATCAGAAAGTAGCAGTCATACTGGTCCTGCAGCGCCAGGCGATGCCGGTGACTGCCGACGAAGTGGCCGAGATGCAGCTCGCCTGTGGGGCGATCGCCGGTCAAAATCCGTTTTTTACTCATGGTTCAGTCTCCTCCGGTTTCTATTCAACCAGGCCCCGTTCGGCTATCTCTACGGCCAGGGTCAAGGCGCGGGCCTTGTTCAATGTTTCATTCCATTCGTAGGTGGGATCGCTGTCGGCGACATTGCCGCCACCGGCCTGCAGGTAACAGGTCTTACCCTGCATCACAATCGTCCTCAGGGTGATACAGGTGTCCATGGCGCCGTCGTAGCCGATGTAGCCAACACAGCCGGCATAAGGTCCGCGACGAGTGCCCTCCAGTTCCTCGATGATCTCCATGGCTCGTATCTTGGGTGCTCCGCTGACAGTGCCGGCCGGAAAGGTGGCCCGCAGCAGGTCAAAGGCATCGTACTCGGGCCTGATCTCGCCCTGGACGTCGCTGACGATGTGCATCACGTGGCTGTAGCGCTCGATTGCCATCAGGATGGGGACATGGATCGTGTTGTATTTGCAGACACGCCCCAGATCGTTGCGTCCCAGGTCGACAAGCATGACATGCTCGGCGCGTTCCTTGGGATCATCCAGCAGTTCCTCGGCAAGCTGGGCATCTTCCTCCGGGGTCTCACCCCGCCACCGGGTGCCGGCGATGGGGTGGAGTTGGGCCCGCCCGTCCTCCAGGCGTACATGCATCTCGGGACTGGATCCGATGACGCGGATCGCTTTCCCGTCAGTTCCGTCACCGGGCAGTTCCAGGAAATACATGTAGGGACTGGGATTGGTCATTCTCAGGGCCCGGTAGATCGTAAAAGGGTCGGCCTCCGTGCGCCGCTCCAGGCGTTGGCTGAGTACCACCTGAAAGATATCGCCGGCTGCAATATAGTCCTTTGCCTCCCGCACCATATCCTCGAACTGTTTCTGAGTGAAGTTGCTCTGCCACTGTGCATCGCTGAGCACGTTGGGCGTTTCAGGTACCTCCAGCGGCCGGCGCAATCGGGCCACGATCTGATCGATTCGTGCGATTGCATCGGCGTAGGCGGCGGTAAGATCGCCCTCCAGCCGGCAGTTGGCCAGCACGATCAACCGGTGGCGCACATGGTCAAAGATGACCAGGTTGTCCGCCAGCAGGAAAATGTAGTCCGGCAGTCCCAGGTCCTCGCTGGCAGTCTCCGGCAGTTCTTCCACGAATCGCACCCAGTCGTATCCCAGATATCCCACCGCGCCTCCGATGAAACGGGGCAAACCAGGCAGGGTAATCGGTGTCCGGCTGGCCAGGACCTGAGCAATCGCGTCCAGCGGATCGTCAAAGGTATGCTGTTCCAGCACAGCGCCACCGGCACCTGTGACAATCACCTGGTTTCCCCGGGCGGTCAGCGACATGGGCGCCTGTACGCCGATGAAGGAATACCGGCCCAACTGCTCTCCTTTCTCCACCGACTCCAGCAGAAAGGAAGTGCCACCGTCCCGAAGTTTCAAATAGACAGAGACGGGTGTTTCCAGGTCGGCCGGCAACTCCCGGTAAATCGGGACCAGATTGCCCCGATCGGCCAGGGAACGAACTTGATCAAGTGTGGGTTTGTACAAGGTCCTGCCTCCCTGTCGGTTATCAAAAACAAAGAAAACGCCTCTCATCCCGCGCATTGTCATGCGTTTCAGGGACGAGAGGCGTCAAAGTTCTCGCGGTGCCACCCTGGTTAGGCTGGAAAAGAAAAGCCCTGCGGTGAGACGCAGGGGCAACTATGTGCCAGCCTCACTCTGCGGAGACGGGTTGTTCCGAGTGTCGGAGTGTCAGATCATCAGAGTGTCGGAAAGGATGGCTTCTAATCGCCACCGCTCTGCATCTCTGACTTCTGACCTTCTGGAAAACCGATCTCCAGCGCCCTGATAACGGTGGCGTCTCCGGAGCCAGCTACTAAATGGTCAATTGTCACTTGTCAATGGTCAATTGTTAACTGTGATTCTTGACAATTCGATCCATGGTTCACGGCCCGACTCCCCGGCCCATTCGTTGCCTGCGTTGTTACCGGTTTTCCAGCATCCACCGGCTCTCTGGAACCCGCTTCGGCAACTACTCTTCCGGTTCCTGGTCTTTATGGCATTTTCGATTGTGCGGGCGATTATGCCATATTTGCGTGCAGGTGTCAAACCGAAAAAGTAGACAAGGGACAGGGAAACAGGTAGACAGGGAAACAGGTAGACAGGGAAACAGGTAGACAGGGAAACAGGTAGACAGGGAAACAGGTAGACAGGGAAACAGGTAGACAGGGAAACAGGTAGACAGGGAAACAGGT
>JAYELL010000031.1 GCA_034717495.1 Chloroflexota bacterium
GAATGGCCCGTGCTACGTAACAGCGCCGGATGAATCCGGCTAGTACTCTGCGGGCTAAATAACTATGCAGTAACCAAGGTCCTTCACCAGAAGTAGGGACGGTCTTTAACTGCATACTTATCTACGCTAAGCTGTACTAGCTCACGCACCGCCTAGCTCACGCACCGCCTAGCTGGCGTGCTGGCGTGCTGGCGTGCTGACGTGCTGACGTGGCGCGTGAACCTTCGCGCCTTCGTGGTCCAAACCATCCCTACCTCACGGTACGCCTGCTGGCGGCGTCCCCGCGGCCTTCGTGCCCTTCGCGCTTCGTGGTCTTACCTCACGGTACGCCTGCTGGCGCGTGAACCTTCGCGCCTTCGTGGTCCAAACCGTCCCCGTGTCCCTACCTCACGGTACGCCTGCTGGCGGCGTCCCCGTGTCCCCATGTCCCCATGTCCCTACCTCACGGTACGCCTGCTGGCGGCGTCCCCGCGTCCGCCATCTTCAGGAGATGAGAGAGATCAATGTTTCTGCCACGCGATCCTGCTGTGACTCCCTCATCTCGGGATAGAGGGGCAGGGAGAGCACTTGATTGGCAGCGGCCTCGGCAACAGGGAATCGTCCGGCAGGGATCTCCAGGAAGCCATAGGCCGGTTGCAGGTGGAGGGGAATCGGGTAATGAACGCCCGCACCGATTCCCTGTTGCCGGAGTTGGTCCATAATTCGATCACGGCCGGCTGTGCGCACCACGTACAGATGCCAGGCCGACCTGGCGTGCTCCCCAACGCTGGGAAGGATAAGATCGCTGCCGGCCAGTAGTTCAGTGTAGCGGGCGGCAAGCTGGCGGCGGGCAACATTGGCGGCTTCAAGATGGGGAAGCTTGGCAGAAAGAATCGCAGCCTGCAGGGCATCCAGGCGATGGCCAAAACCTAACTCGTCATGTACATATTTACTGGAACGGCCGTGGTTGCGCAGTTTGCTGATCGCAGATGCCAGCGCGTCATCGTTGGTGACGACAGCGCCGCCATCGCCGTAACATCCCAGGTTTTTTCCCGGGTAAAAGCTGAAACAGGCGGGGTTGCCCAGGTTGCCAACCCGACGATTCCGGAAGGTGGCCCCATGGGCCTGGGCAGCATCTTCGATCACTTTCAACCCGTGGCGTCCGGCGATTTCCATCAGTGTGTCCATCTCAGCCGGTTGGCCGTAGAGGTGGACCGGGATAATGGCACGGGTGCGCTGGCTGACACCTGCCTCAACGGCCTCGGGGTCCAGGTTGTAGGTGAAGGGGTCAATGTCGGCGAAAACGGGCGTTGCACCGGTCGCCGAGATTGCCTCTGCGGTGGCGATGAAGGTAAATGGCGTCGTAATGACCTCATCACCGGGGCCGATGTTGTAGGCTCGCAGCACCAATTCAAGTGCCGCCGTACCTGAGCCCACACCGATGGCGTGTTTCGCATGGCAAAAACCGGCGAAGGCCGTCTCGAACGCGTCAACCTCCGGCCCCAGGATGAAGCCGGTGCTTTCAACCACGCGCGAGATTGCCTCGTCAATGGCTGGCTTCAGGGTCCTGTATTGTGCCTTCAGGTCGACCAGGGGAATGTATTCGGTCAAGGGAATCCAATAAGCCTCTACCGGTCCTGGGGATTGTTTTCAGCGCCGCTCATCCTGAGCCGCTGAAACTCGTTGTCATACGATTCGATCAGGTCCGGCGGGATGAGAGACAGGCGCCGTTCCAGGCGTTTGATCTCCATTTTGACATGCCTCAGATCATCGACCAGCTCCGAAGGTGGGTTCAGGCCATAGCGGGATCTCTGCAGCTCCAGCCGGGCCAGGTCCTCGCGCCGGGAAATCAGCTGGCGAAGCAGGTAGCGGGTCTCCTGTTCCTGGGCGGCCCGAATCATCTCAAGGGTGACACGGTCGGTGACTTCGCTGGCCTCCAGCCCCATCTTCAGATCTTCCACATTCTGTTTGAGCCAGCGCGCCAGGAATTCATTTCCAATGTGGGCTTCGTTTGATATCATGCGGATCTGTCCCAAACGTTCCAGACTGAAAATGAATTCTTCCACCACTGCCTGCGAATGCCCTGTCTGGGCAGCCACCGCTTCCGTGGTGTGATGGCCCTGGGCAACCGCAAGCACGGTCTGGCGTTCGGTGGGCGACAACCAGCGAAAATCGTTGTTCAGGTAACCCTGCAACACGGTGTCCAACGCCAGATCCTGGTCGGTGATGGGCCTCAATCTACCCTCAGGCTCGAAGAGCCGGCTGCAAAGGACCTGGGTGAGATAGGGATGGTTGTTGGTCGTGCGGCTGATCTGGCGAACCAGTCTGTTGCTAACCTCGACAGTCTGTTCATCCTGCTCCCGGCGGATGAGCGCTTCGGCAGGTTCTGGCTGCAACCCGCTGAGGTTCGCCAGGCTGAAGCCAAGCAGAAATGGCGATGTTTGCCAGATATCATCGGAGTCGCTCAAGCGGCTGAGCACCTTGGTGCTGGCCATGATCACGCGCAATCCCTGGGCAGCCTGGATGACTTTTCTTAGCCGCGCCAGGCTCAGGGGATCCTGTTCAGCGATTGTGAGCAAAGCCTCCGCCTCATCGATCAGCAGCAACAGTGTCGTGTCGGCGGCGCGGGCGTAGCGGCGCAACATCCTGATCACGCCGATGACGTCCCAGTTCGCCAGGAGCGAAATGTCGATGGCCAACTTGTCGAAGCGTTCCTTGGATTCCTCCACTGCGAATACCAGTTCGTGGGCCAGGTCGTCCAGATTGGCGATGCCCTGAAGGTCCCAATAGAGGGGCAGGTAGGGTTTTCCATCCACCGTCAGGTGCTCCAATTGGCGCAGTAGCGATGTCTTGCCCACCCGCCGGTTGCCGATGACCCAGAAAGCATTGTTGGGGCTTTCCAGCAGATGTTTGATGAGCGCCTCGCGGCCGTAAAACTCCTGGCCCGTCACCCACCCTCCTGTGGTATAAGGGTTGCGCACTTCTGGTCTCCTTGCCTCGCAGGTCACACCATCGGTGTCGGTGTGCCGGTTCCCATGTCAGCCTGGGAAAGCCCGTTGCTCTGGGAGGATCGAACACTGGCCAGGGAATCGAATGCGTCGCTGGCATCCTCCAACGTGACAGTATTTCGACCATCGGCCAGCATGATATTGATCGCTTCCAGGCAATGTTGCTGAATGTAGTAGGGTCTTCCGCCGGCATGACTAACAATGAAATCTACAGCCTGCAGTTCGTAGGCGTAGCTGCCCTTGACCGGTTCCATCACCAGTTCACGGGCATCGTCGTCGTCCAGGGGTCCCAGTTCGACTTCGTTGAAGAGATTATACCAGGGACTCTCAACCCGGTCCCATTCCTTGCTGATCTCGATTCCGGCCACGACGGCGCCCAGGTTACGGGCATAGGTTCGCATGAAAATCCGGCGCAACTGTTGCTGGGTCACCGAGCTATAGTCGTTCATGATATCCATTTCATCCAGCAGCAGGATCAAACGGATTTTTTTATCTGTGGTTGTTCCAAGCTCCCTGATAATCCGCTCCAGGTCCCGGCTAAACTCGCGGTGGTCATAGTCTGCGATGGCGACCTTATCGAAACGTAGATCCTGCAGCGACGGCAGGTAACCCCTGGCTACTCCGGCGATTTCCTCCATCATCACGTGGAAGAGTTCCCCTTCCTTCGTGCCTTCCAGATCGATGAAAACCGGCACGAACAAGTAGTCAGGGTCATCGGTTTCGCTCAGTTCACGCGAAAGATAGTGCAGCACGCTGGTCTTCCCGATCCGGCGCTCGCCGTGGATCATGATGCTGTTCTCGTGCAACATGTTGATGATCTTTTCCATCACATCGTGGCGACCAAAGAACATTTCGTGGTCCTGAACTGGCTCACCAGAGATGTAAGGGTTGAACTGCCGCTTGACTGCCTGTCGCTGTCGCTGCCGCTGGCGGGACGACAGCAGCATTATTCCGATTACACCAAGGGCAGCGATTACGGCCAGTCCGGCCAGCAGGGTAGTCGAAAGCCCTGAGAGGCGACCCAGCCCAGGTAACGCGAAGGAGGACTGGACCTCGATGTCCACTGTGGCAGGCTGCGACAGGTTGAGGCTGCTGTCCCAGGCTTCAACTTCAAATCTGTGCGTGCCAGGTCGCAGGCTGTCGTAGGTGATCTGGGATTCGTCAGTCAGTTGCCACTCACTGGCGCTTTCTGATAGCCGGGTGCGGTAGCTCAATTTCCCGGCAGGGGTCGTCTCGTTGTTGCCATGGAAGGCGACGATGACCGGTTCACCGCCCAGCACCTGGACCAGGCCATCCAGCGGCGCCTTGCCATTGACCGAGTCGATGGTCACGCTGGGTTGGCCGGCCTGCGAACGATAACGACTGATGCCCAGTTCGGTCCCAATCCAGACCTCACCTGAGTCGCCGGTTGCCAGCGCGTGGATCTCATTATCGATCAGGCCATCGGAACGCCCGTAGGCGGTTCGCAGCTCTTTCTCCAGATCGAAACGTTCCAACCCTGTTGCCGTGCCAACGAAGAGATCGCCGTCGCTGGACTCAAGCAAGGCAAACACGGGCGTCGTTACGTGAATGATATTTTGCCACTGATCGTCCTCCGGGTCGAAGCGGAACACGTCCCCTGTGCGCGTGCCGGCAAGGATGGTATCCTGATTCTGGTCGTTCGGCGACAGAGCCACCACGCTGGTGATCCAGTTGTCGCTTAATCCATCCTCGGTTGTAAATGTTTGCCAGGTGTTGTTCTCAGGATCGAATCTGGTAAGGCCTGTCGGTGTGCCGGCCCAAATGCGACCCTGGCTGTCCTCAACCAGCGCATTCTGGCTGATTTCGGAATTCGCCAGTCCGTCGCTGACGCCAAACACCTCCCAGCTTCCTTCCGAGTCGTCCCGGCCGGGCTTGTAGTGGGCCAGGCCCGCAAATGTGCCGAACCAAAGGCTGTCATCGTCGGCTCGGATGGCTGCCCGCAGTACATTGGATCCCAACTGCTCTTCATCGAAAACCTGTTGCCATTCGACAGGCGTTCCCTGGCGGGCGGCAGCGGTGACCGAGGAAACCGGGGCAATGGCAATTCCCTGCCGCGCGGTACCAATCCATAGATTGCCATCGCGATCCAAAACCAGGGATCGCACGAAATCCTCCGCCAGACCCTGGTGTTCCTCCGTGATGCGAAAAATATCGTGGCCGTCGAAGTAGATCAGCCCATAAAGATCGGTACCGACCCAAAGGCCGCCTGCGCTGTCCACGAGGATCGTACTGACATCCAGGCCGGCGGGAACATCGGGCGATGAAAGGGTGCGCCAGGTCCGACCATCGAAACGGCTGGCTCCATTGATAGTACCTATCCATGCCAGCCCGTTACTGTCGAAGTGGATGTCGGCAACGGCATCTGCGGCAAGACCGTCCAGGGTCGTCAGACTCTGCCAGGTACCGCCATCCCAGAAAGCACCAAGTCCATCCGGGTTGAACAGGCTGATGCCGCCGCCATTGGTGCCGATCCACAGGGTGCCTTCGGCGTCCTGGGCCAGCGCCAACACGTCATTGGATACGATGCCCTGCAATTGCTCCGACTCGGGCGGGCGGGAAAAGTGTAGCCAATCGTCGCTCAGGCTCCACACTCCCCCGGTCTTGGTGCCAACCCAAAGCGTCTCGGGACGTCCGGCGGTGGCCGGTGTAACCAGAAGAGCCTGAATTTCGCTCTCGACCGGCGTGGAAGCAATTTCAAAAGCCTGGTTTTTGCCGGGCGGCACGCGGAACAAGCTGTCACCGCCAAGCCAGACCTGGCCCGAAGGGGAGCCGGCGACCGTTACGATTGGCGACGGATTCCCCTCTGGATCGCTGACAGGGATGAGTTCCCACTGAATCTCTGATCTTCGGGCGGCCCCTGTTGGGGTTGCAGCCCAGAGGGTGTCATCAGGTGATACCCACAGGTCAAAGACCGGCCCTGGCGGAAATGGCGGCTGTTCCGCCGACCATGTCCACTTTTGGTCAGATGACACGGCCTTGCCGAGACCACCATCGGTGGCTGCCCAGAGTGTGCCGTCGGCCGTCTGCGTAATGCTGTTGACAGGGCCGGGCGGCAGTCCATCTTCGGCTGTGAAGGAATGCCACTGTCCATCGAAATAGTCGATTCCGTTGGCTGTTCCGAACCAGGGGGTGCCCTCAGAGTCGACGAATACCGTGCGAATATCCCCGGACGACAGGTCGCGGTTGAAACTCGTCCAGGCCGGGTTCGTTCCGGGCTGGGCCAGGGTACTGGAGAACAGCAGGAGGGATGCCAGAAGCGCGAGTAGAAAGCCATTGGAGGCAATGGCAATCATTCCAACGGCTCTTCGTGTAGCGTAGGCGCCAATAATAAGGTTCAGGTGGTCGGAGAAGACTATTTTTAAGTTGATTTCTGCTCGATGGTGTGGTATCATGAAGGCCTACCGAGCTGACCCAATTTCCTCGCACGTTTTTGGGGTCATTGCAAACGGCTTACGGTACTCAGTGCAAGGCCCACATCATTGCTTTCATCGAACATGCTGCTGACGTACTGCCTATGCAGATCCAAACATTTCCATCCTCAGCAGCTTTTACGCGTCAAAATGGGGCAAACCGCTCTGGTCAGCGTTGTGTTCAAGTCAATGGAGCAATAGACCCTGATTCTGCCGGTTAATTGTACATAAACTAGCATAACTTGACGGAAAACGCAAGCGTATGTCAAGTTACGCCCAGGTCATCTTGTTTGATCCCGGACACTTTTCACGCCAATCACCTGGTATCCATATTTGTTGGGAAGGCACTATGTCAGGCAAGGGACGGATCATCATCGTGGTTGTCGTCATGGCACTGTCGTTCATGACTGTCGCTCAGCGCTCGGTATCGCTGGCCAGTCAGCCTGGGCAGGGTCAAACGGTCCATGTCGTCCGTGCCGGCGACACGTTGTATGGTCTGGCAGTTCGCTATGGCACGACGATAGCCGGGATTAAACGGGCAAATGGGCTCTCCAACTCCATCATCATTCCCGGTCAACGCCTCGCTATCCCAGCCTCTGCGCCGGCACTTTCGGCTGGTTCTTCGACGGCCGGCTCCCAGCCCACTGCCCGTGGCGCCGTTCTTGTGGGTTCGGGTGCTACGTTGAGCTCGGTCGCTTCCCGATTTGGGGTGACTGTTACCGATCTCAAACAAGTCAATGGGCTGTCCGGCGATCGTATCTATGCCGGACAATCACTGATCATCCCAAAAAAACGCCCGCCGCCGGCAAGCCCATCGTGGCAGACCACAGGCTATCCCGGGACGGGAGAAAACGTTCTTTCCCGTTCCACTGTTTGTGGCTCGATCTATGTGGTTGGATCAGGGGATACGCTCTCGAGCATTGCCAACCGCTGTCATGCTTCCGTCGCTTCCCTGGTGAGCGCCAATGGGCTGCAGGACACCAGTATCTGGCGCGGCCAGTACCTGGTTATTCCAGGTGGCCAGGCCCCTCAAGATACGCAATACCAGGTTCAAAGCTCAGGAAATATCTATCTTCCCGGGATGTTCGCCGGCCTGCATGCACCTTTACCGACCCCAGTGCCGGCCTTTTTTGATCCCGGCTATCCGTAGTGCAGCACAAACAGATTTCGCGCGTACGAACGTCTTTCGCGTGTACGGGCGACCCATTCCTGACTTCATCTCCTTCCACCAACATTTCCCCTGCCTGCACATCGATTTCCGCCGAGTACCGATTCACCGGGAATGGGTCGCCCCTACTGAAACCCGGGTCAGCGCTCGATCGCCGAAATTTCTATCCAGTCGACGATCGCCGCCACGTTGGGCTCGCGCCAACCTGGTCCCCAGCCCACGCTGGTCGATTGCAGACCGTCCACCCGTTCGAAGGTTCTGGTGAGGTGGGGTGATAGGCCTTCTCCGATCACAATGGCTGCCTGGCTCCAGCGCAGTTTTCCGCCAAGATCGCTAAGGCCAAGTTCGGTCAGGGCCTCCACGGCTCTTTCGCTAAGTTGATCGGCCGCCGTATCTTTCACGGCCACCAACAGGATGCTGCCGTCATCGAACTGGTCCAGGAAGTCCACGAGTCTGTCCGATGCCTGGGGATCCCCATGGGTATCGAACGAGGCTGCCGATTTGAATTGGCCGGTTTTCCCATCGACCATCGCTAAATTGTAGCCTCGCTGGTTTGGCGAGATATCCTTGCCGTTGAGCCAGATGTGCGCGTAGTTGCCTGCTTCCAGACCGGCGCTTTCGACCAGCAACGCCGCCGGCGGCCCGTCGTCCACGGCCAGGGTTTCGAAGGCGTCTGTTTCGGCAATCGGAAATGTTTTCCCGAAGTTCAGGACGACTTCGTTGGTTTTTTGGCCCAGGACCCCCGCGGGGATGCTGAATCGCAGTTCCTGCCAGTTGCTGTGAAGGTCTCTTGTGTCGGTATCGAATCCATTGACAGAAAGGGACAACGTCTGACCGGAACCCGCGGACCTGGCACGCACAACCAGTTGATGATCTTTCTCTGACAGTGGAGGCAGCAGAAGACGGGTGGCGCTACGATGGGCCCACAGGCCCTGTTCGGCCAGCCCGCCGGGGGCAACCGCCAGTTGAGGCACGCCACTCCAGCCCTCCGCGCGCGACAGGGGTGTTTCGGCGGGCGCCAGGGTAATCGCGGGCAAAGGTTCGGTGGGTTGGACCTGGTAAAGCCGGTGTGGGCCCTCGCGATCAAGCTCGGTGATGGGCAGATAGCTTTCCACGAACGTCGTAAACTCTGCGGGCACGTGATCCTCGTGGACAACCACATAGTCGCTTCCAAGGAATTCCAGAGTGCCCGCGGCATCGGACGCTGCCTGCAGCAGCAAGGCATTGCCCCCAAGGGATGAATCCCCTTCCTGTAGTGCTTTAAGGCCATTTTCGAGCTGTTTCCGAATGTGGGGATGCTCTTCATCGGCATTGGCCAGTACGGTCAAAGGACCGATCAGGGGCGCCTCCAGGAAGTAGCGAAACTTGTGCTCCGGGTTGCGGGAGGTATTGCCGCCAAGGATCGGCTGACCGTGCTCCGTTTGCCACCACTGCTCACGCATGATGATAACATCCTGCTTGCCAAAAACATTGGACCCGTTCCGCCAGCCTGCGGGCAGGTCCAGAACCGATCCTCCTTGCGAGCCGGCCGCGATCTTGCCGTAGATACTGGGCACAGACAGGTCGGTCATAGGCAATGGAGTGGATAGATTCTCGAATACCAGCAGGAGTGCCAGCAGGCTCGCCACGAGTACGAGGCGCCGCTGGCTGTGGAACCCTCGCCCGGCACCGGACAGGCGCGTCAACAGCCAATGGGCTCCGATGGCAAGCAGGGGGCTGGCCGAAACAAGCACCATGACGCTGTATCGACTGGGATAGCGGTTGCCCTTGAAAAAGGGTAATAATTCCAGGATTTGAAATGGGCCTGGCAAGGGGGTGACATAGCCGGTTATCCTCAGAAACGGGCCGAGCGTCAACAGGAAGAAAGACAGAGTCGACAGGCCCCAAAACGCCGCCATGGGCCACCCGCTGCGGCGATAGTCAGGATCTCTGAGCCCGCGCCAGAGACCGAAAAGAACAAAAAGGAGTCCCAGATAGCCCAGGGTCAGGTGCTGCCCCTTGTTAACCTGCCATTGTCTGCCATCTGCCTGCATCTGAGAATCGTTGGCTAATCGCCGGATCACGTTCCCGAACACGGGGTGCAATTGAGTCGGCAGCGCGTACCCGGCCATGTCTGCCGAGTATATGTCGGCGAAGCCACCACCCTCGACAAAAATATCGCCCTCAGCCATCATGTCAGGCAGCATATTGGCCAGAAAGGGGATCAGGCCAATCAGGAATACAACGGCAATGATCACCAGGTTGCGTATCAGGAGTTTGACGGCCTGTGAGGGGTCGATGTTCTGGCCAACCATGCGACCCTTTCTTTTCGCCATCAGGTACTCAAGCAAACGATAGGCGGCGAACAGGGCAATGAAGATCACGATGAAGGTGGCAAAAATCAGTTCTGCGTAGGCCTGGAACAGCAGGAAGAGCGCCGCCAGCAGCGGGTCCCGCCACGTGCTGCGTGGCCGGCCGCTGCGGATGACGTAGAGGACTGCGAAGGGAATCCATTGCGAGCTGGCGATGTTGAACTGGCCCAGCGAAATATAGAACATCTTGCTGGATGAGAATGCGAAAAAAAGCCCTGCCAGAAAGGCGGCGATCAACACCGTCGCTGGCAGATGGGCACTGCTCCCCCGGTCCGGCTGCCTGGCAACCTGCTCCTGCAAAGGGTGTGAGAGGTTTTCGTTGTCGGCTTCCGGCACGGGTTGGACCTTTGGACGCAGAGTTTCAAGAGCCAGGAGGTACGCGCCATAGCCACTCAGTACCAGGGAGGAGAGAAGCAGCAGGTTGGATCCTGCTGTCACGCTGAGGGAGGTCTGCAGCGGCACCGAGAGCAGACCGTTGAGGATCGTCAGCGTATAAAAGGCCAGGTTGATGCCCACGGGAAAGAACATCCACTGGCTTTGAAAGGGATTGATCTGCTGATCGACCAGGCTATGTTTTATCCACCAGAGGTTCCACGCCAGCGCAGGATCGTCGATGCCATCCCCTGGTACATGGGTGAAGAACCGGGTGACCAGAGGGTAGGTCAGGATCAGGCCCAAGACCCCGTAACTTAACAGTGCAATCAGGTGGTGTTGGAAGGGAGATCGGCGCGGAGACATGCAGGATATATACCACCGCCACCAGGTTTTGACAAGGATGCCGGCAGCCATTCGGCAATTCTTAATATGCAGGAGAGTCGAGGCTGTACGAAGTCCCCATTTTTGGGTTAGCCGGATTTGTCTTGCGTAAGAACAGCTGACGGACCGCCTTACCCTAACCTGGACAAGCCAGAGGAGCGCTGATTATGCAGACCTGCGGCGCAGATTATCGCTGCTCTTCTCTGATCTTTTCTGATATCTGATCTGCAATTATCTGCGTAATCTGCGGTCATGTTTTTTTTCTTTTCAGGTCTGCGGTACATCCTTGTCAGGTTCGGGGATGATATCCTTGCCTGGTGTGCAAGAATCTGACTCGAAAGGTAATAAGCGCCTGAAGGGGGCTACAATGGGGTTTGCGGCGCATGAGCCTGCTTTCTGCGGCGGTACGTTTACATGGGGTCAAATGAATTCGTTTTGAGTTCCCTTTGTCTTGGTGTACAATGATGGTCGAAGACTATTCAAGGCGAGACATCGTGATCATGACAACTGATTACCAGACTGCTCTGGACTACATTTTCAACTATGTCGACTACGAACGAAGGCGAGCGGTTCCATACGACGAGGAAGCGTGGGATCTCGATCGGACCCGGCGGGCGTTGAGGATGTTGGGCAATCCACAGCAACAATTCAAGGTTGTGCATGTTGCCGGAAGCAAGGGCAAGGGGTCAAGCGCGGCCAACATAGAGTCCGTGCTGCGGGCGTCCGGACTTCGGACAGGCTTTTACACCTCACCTCACCTGCACACCTTCCGAGAGCGAATTCGGATTGACGGCAACCTTCTCGAACCGGCCCAGATGGTCAATCTTCTGGATCAGTGCCGGCCCGTGATCGAGGCGATTCCTGGCATCACGACCTTCGAGATTATCACTGTGCTGGCCTTTTTGCACTTTGCCCGGCAGGGAGTCGAATGGGCGGTGCTGGAGGTTGGTCTGGGAGGCCGGCTCGATTCCACGAATGTTGTCACGCCGGCTGTAAGTGTGATCACGCCCATCAGCCACGAACATAGCGCATTGTTGGGCGATACGCTGGCAGCCATCGCTTTCGAGAAGGCTGGCATCATCAAGAAGGGCGTTCCGGTGGTCTGTGCACCGCAGGATCCTGAGGTGTTGCTTGTGTTTCAGCAGGTGGCCGCTCAGCAGGACTCGTCGTTGGTGTTGGTGGGGTTGGATTGGCGGTGGCGATCGATCACCGATGATCTGGGAGGGCAATCTTTTTCAGTGTTTGGCCCCCATCCCGCTGAGCCTGGCGCGGAACCTGTCACGATCCGCAGCTTGTACACCCCGTTGCTCGGCAGGCATCAGTTGATCAATGCAACGGTAGCCGTTGCTACCTGTTGGGAACTGATGCAACAGGGCGTGGAGATCAGCGAACCGGCACTTCGGGAAGGGCTCTCTACGGTCTATTGGCCTGGTCGACTGGAGGTGCTCGACCCACCGGGCGACGCCGGGCCAGCTGTGGTCGTCGACAGTGCCCACAATGAGGCATCGACTGCATTGTTGTTCCATGCTCTCGGCCGCTATCTGCCCGGACGGCCTTTGGTTGTTCTGTTTGGAGCTTCCGGCGACAAGGACGCGGCTGCCATGTTGGAGAGGTTTGCGCCGCACACATCAAAACTGGTGTTGACGCGGTCTCGCCATCCCAGAGCTGCCGACCCAGAGCAACTGGCCGCGGCCGCACGCGCTTATCTGGCCGCCGAATCTATTTTTGTTACTTGCGACGTGGCAGAAGGACTCAATTGTGCGCTTCAGGTAGCGAGTCCAGCAAGCACGGTTTGTGCTACAGGGTCACTGTTTGTGGTGGCCGACTCCAGAGAGGCCTGGCTTGCTCGCTACCCCGGGGCTTTTCCGCCCTGGGATTGGGCGTACCAGGCTGAGCCTCCAGATCCGGACTGGCAGGTTTCCCAGTCTCCGGCATCGAGGGTACAATGATTTTCCCAGGTTCCACCCGGCATGAACTTACGCAACGATGTGCAAAGCCCGGAACCAATCACCGGAGGTGCAGTAATGAGGGGATTTGCTTCAGATAGATGGCCAGGATTGCGGCTCTTCCCTGTCCCGGCGCCCAGAATGTCACTGTTCGTGACCCTGTTGTTCGTGTTGCTTGCAACGGCCTCCTGCAATCTGTTCAAAGGAAAAGAACCAGAGCTGCCGGTACCGTTGATCGAGTATATACCGGATGACTGGCAACTGCTTGACGCTGAACGACGGGGAAAGCTGGAGTTCCAGGGGGTGAACATCGACGGGGATGAAGAAACGGAGTGGCTGCTTTTCTTCTACTACGACAACATCGGTGAGGATCCCGAGACCCGGGGGCCGGTCGGTGGAATCATCTACGATGCCCAGCAAGACACCGAGCCCTATGGCCTGCCCGTTTTCGAGGAGCAGGTGATCCCGTTTCCCTACCAACCGTCGGCGTTTCTGGTCCCTTACCGGCTGCTGCCCGATTGGCGTCCCGACAAGGGGCAGGGCTACCTGGCGGAGACCAATGTCAAGTGGGAGGAGGCCAGGGTTGACAAGAGTAACAAAGGGAACGATGAATTGATCGTGATTGGCTATTCACCGGACGATGTGCCAACCAGGCTCTCCCTCTTTCGCTGGAATGGTGCGCCCAATGGTTACGGCGTAGCTCATTTCCCCGGAAGTTACAGGGTTTCGACGCCTGGGCGCAAACCCGGACAACCGGTGGAGGCCGTCTTGACGAAGGACAATCTCAACGAACGAAGCCATCTGTGTAAACAGACGGAACACGTTCGGCAAGGAAATGCGCTAAACTTTTCGGCCTCAGATCCAACCATCGTCTTTTGCCAGAGTCCCACTGGCAAGACCGCCCCAGAGCAGCCCACCTATCCCGAGGCGGTCGTTCTGGCCTGGTTGATCACCCGCAATTCTGAGTTGGTTCTTCCAGACAGCCAACCACAGGTGACCCAGCTCGTTCCTCAAAGTCCAAAGCGAGTGGTAAACATCTCCTACTGGGGCGAGGCGGAGACAGCCGACACTCAGAACGAAGCCCTTTCACGTGTCATAGTGAGAACCGTTATCGAGACGGACTTCGGGCTGCTGACCTATGAATGGAAAGTTGACGAGCAGCGGCCCAAAATAGTGGGCGAGTCATCCCGCTGGCGAATCGCCGCCGTGGAACTCGTTCAGTAACAAACCGGTGATAGTTGCCTGACGGAGGCTCATGGACTTCCTGACATCGTCAACTTACCAGACTTCTCCCCAACAACTGGCCGACTTTCTGGCGGCAGGCAGTGGCCCAACCATCGCCTTGTTGCCGAAGTCGACCAACGCGCGCAAGATGGCAGAGATACTGGTGGCCATGGCCAACAGTTCGGGCGGCATGCTGGTGTTGGGCGTTACTCCTTCCGGACGGCTCGTTGGACTGGATTCCCCACCGGTCTCCCAGGAAAAGGCAATGGAGGCCATTTTGATGGCGGATCCGCCCCTGGTACTGCCCGTGCCCGAGGTGGTCCAACTGGACGGGGTTGCCCTTTTAGTCGTGCACGTACCGCCGGGCCTGTCTCATGTGTACAATTTGAAGGGCCGCTATCTGACCCGCGAGGGAAAGGCAAACAGGCAACTTACCACAACGGAGCTGCGGGGACTCCTGCAGAACCGGGGCAACGTGAGCTTCGAGTCCCTTCCTGTCCGCGAGGCGACACTGGAGGATCTGAATGAGAGCCAGGCGGGCCGCTACCTGGAGCGACTGGCAGGTCTGACAGCATCTTCGATGTCCGATGCGCTTCTGAGCCGCGGCTGTCTCCGGCGGACCGATGAAGGCACTCTTGTGCCTACCTACGCGGGCATCCTGCTGTTCGGGCGTAATCCACAGCAGTATTTGCCCTCGGCCGAGATCATTGCCGTTCGCTACGCTGGAACATCCATGGGCGATGAGTTTGTCCGTGAGGACATCAAGGGTACCTTGCCGGAGCAGATACGGCGCGCCGAAGCCTTTATTGGAACCAACATCCGCAAGGGGATGCGAATCAGTGGTTTTACCCGGGAAGAGCTTCCTGAATATCCCGTCTCAGTGGCCCGCGAGGCGGTGGTCAACGCAGTAGCCCATCGCAACTATGGTTTGCGGGGCGACGGCATCCGGCTGTTGATGTTCGGCGATCGTTTGGAAGTATATAGCCCAGGCCGGCTGGCCGGTCACGTTACCCTGGCAAACCTGGTCGAGGAGCGCTTCAGCCGCAACGAAGTCATCGTGCAGGTGCTCAGCGATTTGGGTTTTATTGAACGGCTGGGCTACGGTATCGACCGCATGATCGCAGCCATGCGGGAAGCCCACTTACCTGCACCAAGATTCGAGGAAACTGTGGCAGGTTTTCGAGTAACACTGTTAGGGCAGGGCGACGACCTGGTCAGCAGCGAACCGGACAGCCAGCGCTGGGGAAATGAATTGTTGAATCCAAGACAGGAGCAAGCGCTGGCCTATCTTTCCAAGAACGGTCGCATTACCAATCGCGATTATCAGCAGCTCTGCCCGGATGTCAGCCCCGAGACTATTCGGCGAGACCTTGCGGATTTGGTGGAGCGAGGTGTTCTGCTGAAGATCGGCGAGAAGCGAGCCACCTATTACATTCTGAGATAGCTTGAAGCATTCCGGGAGTGAACTATGCCTTTTCCCCCAGTATCCCACATTATCCCACATTTATCCCACATTATCACTCATTTTGTTGCTAAAGTATCATGAAAACAACAATCATCGGATGCGGCGGCATGGCCCGTCACCACCTGCGCAACATTCTGGAGTACTTTCCCGGGACAAGGATTCCGGTGGTTTGCGAACCATCGGCAAGGGAGTATCTGGCGACCATTCAACTCTTCGAAGATGCGGGCCGGGATGTGCCGGTCAACGAACCTGACCTGGATCGGCTATTGGCTCAATACGGCGATGATTTGCACGCCGCGTTTATCGTCACGCCCCACGCCCTGCACCACGATCAGGCCCGGGCATCTCTGGAAGCAGGACTTGATGTGCTGCTGGAAAAGCCAATGGTAATGACGGCTGCAGAGGCCGAGAGTCTGATAGCGACCCGGGATCGTATGGGAAAACAAATGGTTGTCGCCTTCCAGGGCAGCCTGTCGCCTCAGATTCGTCGCGCCTCGGAGATGCTGCGAGCGGGTGAGCTGGGCGAGATTCTGACCATCAGTGGGGTGATCTGGCAGAACTGGGGCCAGCTGGCAGCCAACACCTGGCGGCAGGAACCGAAGCTCTCCGGCGGCGGCTTCATGTTCGACTCCGGTGCTCACCTGCTGAACACCGTTGCTGATCTGGCCGGCGAGGACTTTGTCGAGGTGGCTGCCTGGTTGGATAACCGCGGCCGGCAGGTGGATGTTCTCGGCGTGGTCATGGGGCGTCTGCAGTCGGGGGCCTTGGTCAGCCTCAATGCCTGCGGCGATACCGTACCCAGTTGTGCCTCCGATATCCGCGTGCAATGCACCGAGGGGATGTTACGAACGGGGGCCTGGGGCCGCTTTCTCGAGGCCTTTTTCGATGGCGAGGAAGAATGGCAGCCAGTCGATGTTCCTGAGTCGTTCGGGGTATGGGAACAATTCCTGGCAGTGCGGGAGGGAAAGATCGAGAATCCATCTCCTCCCGAGGTCGGGTTGCGCATGGCGCGGCTGTGGGATGCCATTCGGGCTTCTGCTGCCCAGGATGGCAAGCTGGTGAGGGTACAATGAACGCGATTACGATTCGCTGTGGTGGGCTTGCTGTACCCGCCGAGCTTGGCAGTGGTCCCACGGCTCACCAGGTCTGGCGGGCGCTGCCGCTTGAGGGTCGTGCCAACATCTGGGGCGACGAGATCTATTTCGAGATTCCGCTGGTTGCAGAACAGGAGGGAGACGCCCGCGCCGAAGTCTCTGTGGGAGAACTGGGTTACTGGCCGGTGGGGCGGGCATTCTGCATCTTTTTCGGTCCTACGCCTGTCAGTGTCGATGAAAAACCGCGTGCCTACAGCCCGGTGAACATCCTTGGGCGGGTCATCGGCGACGCCACCCTGTTTCGCATCGTTCGAAATGGCGAGTTGGTACGGATTGAGAAAGGCGCGCCTGTTGGCGAACCATGAACTCACGGGAACGAGTACAGCTGGCATTGAGCGGCGGGGTTCCCGATCGATCACCCTTTGCCATGGGCTTTTTTCGGCAATCTTTGCCGGGCATCGGGGATCTCGATGAGGTTTTCGGCAGCGATGTGCGCTTCGCAGAGTTCAAAGCGCCCACGGGACAGGGTGGGTTCCTGAGATATCTGCAGGGCTTGCCGGAGGATGTGCACGTCGGCAACATGGCGCAGTTGCGCACCTATCACGAGTGGGCCTATCATCCGGAGCGGGGTACCAGCAGGCCCTTGAGCGAGATTCAAACGGTCGAGGAACTGGGCCGCTTCAACTTTCCCGATTTGAACGATCCTGGCCGCTACGCCGGGCTGGCAGAACAGGTTCAGGCCTGGCACGATCGGGGCCTGGCAGTGGCGGGATCGCCGCCCCACCTGGGAGGTGAGCTTTTCGAGACCGCCTGGCGGCTGCGTGGCTTTGAAAACTTCCTGCTGGACCTGCTGGAGCGGCAAGAGCTGGCCCACTATCTGCTGGACCAATTGACGGCCATGTTGATTCACAGTGTTGTCATTCTTGCCCAGGCGGGCATCGATATATTGCTGCTGGACGACGATGTGGCCATGCCTACCGGCCTGATGATCGCCCCCGATCTATGGCGCACGTTTTTTAAACACCGCTTGGCTCGCACGATCGAGTTAGCCCGGCAGGCCTCCCCGGATCTGTTGATCTTCTATCACAGCGATGGCGATTATTCGATGTTGATTGCTGATCTGATCCAGATTGGTGTGGACGTGATCAATCCGGTTCAGCCCGACTGCATGGATGCGCTCGCAATTCGGGAGGCCTTCGGCCAGGAGGTGGCACTCTGGGGCACCGTCGGAAGCGCCTGGCTCTGGGACCGGGGCACGCCTGAGCAGATCAGGGCCGATGTTCAGTATCGCATCGAAACCCTGGGGCAAACACGACTACTTGTGTCGCCTGCCTACGATATCGACTTCGCGCCGCGGGAGAACATCGAGGCCTTCGTGGCGGCCGTGCGCGAGGGGCGGTGACGCGGGGACGCGGGGACGCCGCCAGCAGGCGTACCGTGAGGTAGGGACGCGGGGACGCGGAGAGGGGGGGACACGGAGAGGGGGCGACGCGGGGACGCTCCGACATTCTGACATTCTGACATCCCGACATTCTGACATCCCGACACTCCGACACAGGGAGAGGGTCGCCAGGAATTTGCACTCTGGCGACTCTGTGGTAGTATTTGCTACGACTTGCTTGCTTTCACCTCATCGAAGATGACATAACATGGCCAAGAACGGAAAAACCCCCTCCTTGCCGAAAATGCGGGCAGTTGATGCCAGCCCCTTCACTCAGAATGGTGAGCCCGCACTGCTTCTCAGAGATCCCTTGCAACTCAGCGGAAACTATATGGTCTTGCCCAGGGAATTGGGTCCGGCCCTGATGCTGCTGGACGGTACCATGGAAATGGACGCCATCAGGGCGGCCCTGCTGGTGCGTTACGGCATGCCCGTTTCGGCCGATCTGTTGGAGCATCTCATTACCCTGCTTGACGAGAACTTCATGCTGGAGAACCGGCGCTCCGATGCAGCGCATCTTCGCTCTCGCGAGATCTATCGGCGGGCTCCCTTCCGGACTCCGGCCCTGGCAGATCAGTCCTATCCGGCCGATCCGACCCGGCTGAAGACTCTTTTCGACGGCTATCTGGCACAAACCAATGGCAAGTTGCCCACGCCGACAACCGGCAAGGGTGTCATTAGTCCCCATATCGACTATCCCCGAGGGGGCCCAGTTTATGCAGCGGTATGGAAGCATGCTGCTGAGATGGCGAATGCAGCTGATTTGATAGTCCTGTTAGGGACCGATCACTACAGCATCGACGACCGGATTACCCTGACCCGTCAACACTATTCGACACCGTTCGGTGTATTGCCGACCCATCAGGGGATCGTCGATTCTCTGGCTGAAGCCATTGGACCGGAGCAGGCTTTCGCCGGCGAGTTGCGCAATCTGGGCGAACATTCGTTGGAGTTGGTCGCAACCTGGTTGCACCACATGCGCGGAGGTCGGCCTGTCGAGATGGTGCCGATTCTGACCGGCTCCTTTGTGGATATGATCGTGGGGAAAAAGAACCCAGCCCATGATCCCACTTTGAACCGATTCCTGCGCACGCTGCGGAAGGAAATTGCCGGCCGGAATGTACTGGTGGTGGCATCAGGCGATCTCTCCCATGTGGGTCCCGCTTTCGGCGGCATGCCGCTGGACGCCTCAGGAAAAGCGGGCATCAAGGGGGCCGACGACGAGTTGATCGGTAAACTCGTCGAGGGGAACGCCGATGGTTTCTACAGCGCTATCCGACGTATTCAGGACCGCAACAATGTCTGCGGTGTCGCGCCCTTCTACCTGATGCTGAGGCTTCTTGGGGAAAGCGAGGGCATTTTGACCTCCTACGATCAGTGCCCGGCCGATGAGCACGACACCTCGCTTGTTTCAGTTTGCGGCATGATCTTGAGCTGACGGTCTTCGGGAGTAGCACTGTTGCCGGAGACGCGTGGGGGATATAAATCGCAGAATATGCTTACCAGATCAATCAAACAATCAGAGATTCCTGTCGTTGCCGATATCCAGGCCCGCGCCTTTCGGAGCGACGCGGCACGGTATCGGGAGGTCTACCGCAGCGGGGGACGGGTTGGCTGGAGAAATCTGCGGCTCTTGGAAAGTGATGCAGGCGAAGCGGTGGCGGTATCGAAAGTCTTTCACCGGAATATGAGCCTCAACGGCGGTGTGTTGCCTGCCGGCCTCATCGGAAGTGTTGCAGTAGCGCCAGAGCATCGGCGACGGGGTCATGCGGGGCGGATGATGGATTCGCTGCTGTCGGAGTTCTACGATCTGGGCACGCCGATCTCTCTGCTTTTCCCATTTTCGGCCACATGGTACCGAAACCGGGGCTACGGCATGGCAAACTTCAACCGCTACATCGAGATTCCACCCCGCCTGATTCCCGACTATCCGGAACGTTTGCTCGTGCGCCGCGCAAGGCCGGGAGACCGCTCCAATATGCGTATTCTCTATGAAAACTCCCTTGGCGATCCCCGCAACAACGGCTGGTTATCGCGGGGCGACTGGGAGTGGGAAAACCGGCTCTGGTCCAAAGAGGACTACGAGATAGTTGTGTATGAAGGCAACGCCGGGGTAGAGGGCTACCTGGTTTACTGGCTGGTCTGGAATGACGACATGAGCCAGGCCAAGGTGATCGAATGGGTATGGCAGAACGACGAGGCCTGGCGGGGGTTGGCAGGATTTCTCTCGGCACTGGGGGACCAGTTCCGGACTGTGGCAATGAACGCGGCTGCCCATGAACCCCTGCTGACGGCGCTTTCTCCCCCCTACGACCCGAGCACCGGTACAGTGGAGTTTGTCTTCTTTCCCAATTCCCGGGTGATCAGCGGCTTTATGCTCCGCGTTGTGCATATAAAAAACGCCCTGCGGCAACGATCCTTTCCCCCCGATGTGACTGCCCACTTCCACCTTTCGATCGAGGACGCTCAACTGCCGGGAAACACCCGGCCACTGTGTGTTCACATCGCCGACGGCAGTGCCGGCGTACAGGAACTGGACGGTTCCCCGCCCGCCGAAGAGAGGCAGTTAATGGTGGAAACCGACATTGCCACGTTCAGCGAACTCTACACCGGTCTGGTGAGCGCTGAGCAGGCAAGAACGGTGGGCCGACTCCTTGCGACCGACGATGTTTGCAATAAACTTACGTCGTCTTTCCGGACAGCCCCACTGAACATGTGGCCCACCGATTGGTTTTGAGCGGCGGTCGGTATTCGGTAAACGGTATTCGGTAATCCGATGGGATTCGACACGGTTCTGGATCGGGTTACCGATTACTGGTCACGGATGACCTGAAGCGGTGGCCGGTAAACGGTAAACGGTAATCGGTAATCGGTATTCGGTAATCCGATGGGATTCGACGCGGTTCCGGATCGGGTTACCGATTACTGGTCACGGATGACCTGAAGCGGTGGCCGGTAAACGGTAATCGGTAATCGGTATTCGGTAATCCGATGGGATTCGACGCGGTTCCGGATCGGGTTACCGATTACTGGTCACGGATGACCTGAAGCGGTAATCGGTATTCGGTAATCCGATGGGATTCGACACGGTTCTGGATCGGATTACGGATTACCGGTCACGGGTTACCCTTCCGGTGTTCGGTAAACGGTATTCGGTAATCCGATGGGATTCGACACGGTTCCGGATCGGATTACGGATTACCGGTCACGGGTTACCCTTCCGGTGTTCGGTAATCCGATGGGATTCGACACGGTTCTGGATCGGATTACGGATTACCGGTCACGGGTTACCCTTCCGGTGTTCGGTAATCCGATGGGATTCGACACGGTTCTGGATCGGATTACGGATTACCGGTCACGGGTTACCCTTCCGGTGTTCGGTAAACGGTGTTCGGTAATCCGATGGGATTCGACACGGTTCCGGATCGGATTACCGGTTACCGGTCACGGGTTACCCTTCCGGTAAACGGTATTCGGTAATCCGATGGGATTCGACGCGGTTCCGGATCGGGTTACCGGTTACCGGTCACGGATGACCCGAAGCGGCGGTCCTCGGTTGGCGGTCAACCTTATGGTGTCCAGTCGCTCGCCACGATTTGAATGTCGTTGACGTCCACGTCGCCATCGCAATCCACATCGTGGGCCATGGTGTAGGCCGGGTTGTTGAAGTCCCCGGCCACCAGCTGGATATCGACAATGTCGACGCTGCCTGATCCGTTGACATCGGTCATGCCGGCGATGCAGGCCACCTCGAAGGCTCCCATATCGTAATCGGAACCTGCCGGCCGGGCCACATTGTCCAGATCCGGGGAGTCTCCTCCAGGGCAGGCATCAATGGCCGGTGAGCCGACTCCCAGCCGGTAGTCGCCGCGCGGCGTGGCGGTAAACAGGGGGTCCTCGCTGATGTTGCCGGGACCGGTTAGCGCGCCACCTTGCGTGTCGTTGCAGGCTGCCGTAGCCAGGGGGGTGATGATGCCGAAAGAGCCGTTGTTCCAGACGATATTGTTGTCGAAGGTGCCGGAGGTGCCGGCCGCAAAGTATACGGCGTGACTTATGTTGTCGGCAAAGGTGTTGTGCAGGGCATGAAGTTCCGCCGACGGCCCTACCCCTCCGACATCGTAGAGGTGCACGGTGCTGTCATTGATGCCGCTGGCCACATTGTCCCTGATCAGGCTGTTTTCCAGTGCCAGTATGCTGTCATAGAGTTCAACGGCCGATGCCTGACTGGCCGTATTGCCCAGGAAGGCTGCATGGGATACCAGCCCCGTGCTTTCGCCTTCCATGTGAATGGCGCCCCCTTTGTCGCCGGCATCGTTGGTCCTGAACTCCGTGCAATAGTGGTCGGCGGGCAGTGCAGATGGATCACATATGACAGGAACCAGGACACGGTTGGTCGGGGAGGCGGGTGGGGCCTCCACGGGGGCTGGCATGGTCGATGATATCTGGATACCGCTCCCATTTTCGGCGGCGATGCCACCGCCGTTGTCTCCCGCCTGATTGTTGCGCACCAGGGTGTTTGCCATGAACAAGTCGCTGTCGTCCAGATAGATACCGCCACCGTCGCCGGCGGGCGCTTCATTGCCATTGACGGCACCGCCGATCTGGGCACCTTCCACCCGGACCGAAGCACTGTCCAGCGCATAGATGCCTCCGCCATTGCCTGTTAGCGCAGTGTTGGTCCATATCTCGGGGATGCGCGTGTTGTTTTCGTCGTCCAGCCAGAGGGTGGCGCCGCCATCGAGATAGATTCCGCCGCCGTGGTTGTCCGCCTGGTTGCTGCCCATCTGGAGCCAGCCCCAGGAGTCGACAAGGCCACCACCTGAGGCAAAGATCCCGCCGCCGTTCGCCTGGGCGGTGTTGCTGTTGATCTGAAGACGATAGTCGGAGAGGGCACGAAGCTCAAGGGTGTTCGAGTTGTCGTAGTAGATCCCACCACCGTTGCCTCCGGCTTGATTGACGCCGACGTAACCTGGCTGGTTGACTGCCTCCACGCGCAGGGTTCCATCCAGGTTGTAGATACCACCGCCATGGCTACCGGCCTCGTTCCAACGAATATCGGAATCCAGGATCACCAGCTCTCCGCCAGTCTGGGAAATGGCGCCACCCATGTGGGCCGCCTGGTTGTATTGCAGGACCGCGTTGTTCAGGTTCGCGCTTCCCTTGCCAATTCCCAGTCCGCCGCCGGAAACGCCATTGGCCCAGTTATAGCTTAGGCTGGCGCCGCTGTGGATAGTCAGGGTGCTTTGCCCCCAAAGCCGGATTGCACCGAAATAACCGCTGGCGACGTTGTTGTCTACGGAACTGTCGTCCACCGACACATCGGCGTTGTCGTCCAGAATGTAGATGCCGCCGCCCAGGTCGCCGGTCAGGTTGTTGTCGATGTGGCTGCCGTTCTGGATGGTCACTGTTGGTCCCGCAGCTGGGGCATTTCCGTCCCCCTCCACCGGGGGCGACTCTCCTTCGACAAAGATGCCGCCACCCCGGTCGGTGGCCTCGTTGTCCGCCACCAGGGAGCTGCTAATGGTAACGGAGGCACCTCCGGCCACATAGATTCCCCCGCCTCGATAGCTGGCGAAATTGTGCTGAACACCGCTGACGCCATACATCGCCAACGTGGTGCCAGGATCGGTCAGGAATATCCCGCCACCGTTGACGGCGTCATTGTTGGCAGTCTCAAATACGTATCCGATATCGGCGCTATCATAGAGTGACACATCGGCCCCGTCGAAAGCATATACCCCTCCACCGTCATTGGCCGCCACGTTGGATCGGATCCTGCTTGTGTCGTGCATTTGCAGTTCGCCCCCATCCATGTAGACTCCGCCGCCAAGGTCGGCCGATTCGTTGGGGTCCAGGTAATCGCCGACCCGGCTGTCGTTGCGCATGATCAATGTGGCGTCTTGCAGCGCAACGCCGCTACCGTCGCCGGAGCCGGTCGTAACATTCTGTTCGATCTTGCTGCCGTTGATCAGCTCCACAGTGCCAGTGGTGTAGACCCGGAGCCCACCGCCTTTATTGCTGGCGGACCCATAGGTCAGGTCTGTGTTGTCGAGGATCACCGTGCTGCCACTATCGACGTAGAGAATGCCGCCCAGGGGGTTTGTGCCGTCGGTCAACCGCAGATTGGCCAGCGTCACGTCGGTGTTAGGGGCCACGTAGGCGACGCGATCGACGTCGTTAGCATCTATTGTGACCCCCCCGGTGGAATCGCTCAGGCAGTCGCCGGTAGCCGCTGTCAGGGTCAGGTCTGTGTCGATCGTTCCCAGGACCTCAGGATAGGTGCCAGGGGCGATGTAGATCGTATCGCCTGGACTGGCGGCGGCGATAGCGCCGGTAATCGTGTTGTACTGGCAGAGGGCGCCGTTGAGGCCTACGAAGGCGTAGGCCTCGTCGGCACCTGCATCGTAGTCGCCGCTGATACGCTCTTCACAGTTGTAGCAGACCAGGCTGAAGTGCTGATCGGTGGGATCGCCGTTGAAGTAATAGGCGTCGCCATTGATGAATTCAGCCTCGACCCGTACCGTGTACACGCCGGTCAACGGCGCCTGGATCCAGACGTTCTCCACGTTGTTGAGATCATCGTCCACCGCACCGGTGGCGCTCCAGCCGTTGCTGCCGAAGCGGTTGCCATACCAGGTAGTGCCATTGGGGGCCACCACGCGCAGGTCCAGGTCGTTGACACGGGCCGGATTGGCGCCAGCAGCTCCAGGTGCATCGGACCAGACCAGGGTGATGCGCAGTGGCTGGCCGGTGTCGTTGACCTCGATCTCTCGGCTCCAGCTCTGGCCGCTGGCGGTCAACAGATCGGGATTCTGATAGTATTGCACAGCAACCTCAGGGTTGAGCATCCGGTCCAGGTTGGCGCGGCCCCAGCCCTGATGGTCATCAGGCCGGCTACCCATGACATTGCCCCAGCCGTCGTCGCCGCCGGCCAGGTCGTCGGTGGTGTTGACCAGCGCTGCCTTGACCATGGAAGGCATGGGATTGATGCTGGTGTCGTTGCGAAGCCGCCAGAACTCGGTGAAGAGCGCCGCCGCGCCAGCCATGGCCGGCGACGACATGCTGGTGCCCGAGCAGTAGGAATGTTGTGTGGAATTGCCCGGGGACGTAGCGCAGGTGATGTCGATCTGGCCGCCAGCCGTGACCACCCGGTTTTCCGTGCTGATGATGTAGGCGCCTGGTGCCATGATATTGGGCAGCAGGCGGCCATCGATGGCAGGTCCCCGGCTGCTGGAGGAACGCAGGGAGTCGATATCGCCGGTCAAACCCCCGGCCATATCGGACCGCCGGCTAAGACTGTTGCCGGTGACGATCAGGTTTTTGGCCTCCTTGGGTTCGGTGATCGAGCTCATGCAGGGACCGGGACAGTCGTCACCCGAGTTGCCGGCGGAGAAGACCGTCAAAAACAGGTCGCGCACGTTGCCGTTATCGTCGATAGCATCCAAAACGTAGTCGTCCAGGTTGGCAGCATTGAGGGTGTAGCCGGCACCGTAGTTCCCGATGGTCCAGGAGTTGTTGCTCAGGTCCGCGTTGTCGGCCGAGTCGTAGACCCGCTGATAGATGGAAACATCGGCGGGACGATCCTCGGCAATGGCATCCTGGGCGTGCAGGGTGGCGCCGGGCGCAATGCCCAGGCCATAAACGAAGCCATCGCCGTCGGCTGTAGCCGAGCCTCCGTCACCGGCCACAATACCGGCCACGTGGGTGCCATGCCCGGATCCCCTGCCATTATGGTTCAGATCTGGCGCGCCGTCCGATCCCGGCTCGCCTGGCTCGCTGTAGCCACCGTAGTCGGTGCCGGACACCACGTTGAGATCAGGATGATCCCAATCAACTCCGGTGTCTACCACTGCCACAGTTACCTCCCTGCCGCGATAACCGGTGGCGTCCAGCCAGTCGGCGTAACCTGTCTCAGGTTCGCCGCCTGGCGCGTTGTCAGCGATAATCTGGTTGGACCGTTCATCGTCGATCTCGGAGGGGAACTGCAGGTCAACGACGATGGTCTGGGCCAGCCGCGCCAGGTCGATAACCCGATCGGCCGCCAGGCTGAATTCAAGGACTGCCATCTGTCCCTGCTCGCCCATGACATGCCGGGGTGCCCTGGTGAAGATCTCTCCTCCCCAGGAAGCGATTGCCTGTTCCACCTCGGCCAGTCGACCGTCGTCGTAGAAAAGGGCCTGGAGAAAGGGCAGCGTTTCGTCGCCGGCCAGACTGCGCGCTTCGTTCAGCCTCCCGGTTATTCTATATGCCGTATGAAACTCGCCTGTCCAGCGCACGTTTGGCCATTCCAGCGCGCGATGGAGGTCCCGCGGACTGCTCCAGAGCAGAAACGCGTTGAAGGGGAAATATTGAAGGATCACCCCTGTCGCCTGCAGCCAGTCGATGTCTTGCTCAGTGGCCGGCGCCCGCAGTTGGACCAGGAAGAGTCCCTCGCCTTCTGGATTGCGGGCTGACCCATGCAGCAGATCGGTGGAACTGACAGGCTCTCCATCCCGTACCGGATCGAAGGAGAAGCGGTCGAAGCTGATGACTGCCATGTTTTCGACCTGGTCGAAGGCAACGTCTGATCCGGCAAGCCGGTCAAAGGCCGCCTGATCAAGATCGAGCCAAAGGTAGGCAGGGTAGACCACCGAGCGAAGCAGGCCGTCAGACAGGTCCACCTGGGCCAGCTTTGCCAGTTCCGAGCGGTCGATGCGTACGCTGTGGCTCAGCCTTGCAGTGAGTTCGTCCGGATCGAATTCCGCGCCGGTTGGCAGGACATTGGTGACGCCAGGGACATCATAGGGCCGGACCTCGTAATCGATATCCCGGGAGAAACCGCTGTCGCAGTGATCGACGGCGGGCGAGTCGCGTCGGATGTGGTAGTTGCCATTGGCGGGGTCGAGGAATTGGGGATCTTGCACTTCGTTCTTGTTGCCAGGGAAATCCACTTGCAGAATAGAGCAATCGATGGTGGTGTCGCCCGGGCCGGCCACCAGGGCACTACCGGTGTTGTCCCAGACAACCAGGGCATCCGCGTCGAGCCGGGCCGATGTGTTGATTCCGAAGGCTCCCTCCGAGTGTCCACTATTTCCCGCCACCGTGCTGCTGCGAACCCAGGCTGTGGGCGCGCCGCCTGCGAAGTTATGGAGCCTGAAGGCATAATCGCTGCCGGCGTGGCCACCGGTCAGCATGGCGCTGTCCACGAGTACTCTCGTGCCGTCGCCGCGGCCGTAGATGCCGCTGCCCAGGCTGCCTGCCTGATTGCCCTCCACATACACCGACTCCAGGTCCAACTTGGCGCCGGCGGCGACAAAGGCACCGCCGCCGTGGGCGCTGGTCGACGTGTTGTCATTCAACTGGGCACATCTGGCCTCGCCACAGAAATAGGCATCGCTGCTGTCCAGGTCGACGGTGGTGCCCGAGCCGGTGCCGTAGACACCGCCGCCACTGCTGCCGGAAGTGTTTTCGTTGATCGCTCCATTGTCTACCCATACATCGCTGCCGCTGGCAAGGTAGAGGCCGCCGCCGTACGTGGTCGCCCGATTTCCCGCCACGCGGGCTTTGCCACCTCTAAGATCGATTCGGCTGGCGTTGATCGCGTAGACGCCGCCGCCGTTGCTGGCGCTGTTGTCGATGACTCCCGCCATGGAGGCGCCCGAATTGCCATCCAGGAGGAGATCGCAGTTGTCCAGATAGAGACCGCCGCCGTTGCCGTCCGCGTCGTTGCCAAAGGACGCGAAGAGCCAGAATCCGATGAAGGAGTCGCCCCTCACTTCGATAGAGGAATCGCTGCAGTAGACCCCTCCCCCGTCCCCGGTAGAGGTGTTTTTCAGCAATCCCGATTGGTCGTCCAGGATCAATGTCGTATCGGGCTCCATGAAGACGCCGCCGCCCTGATCGGAGGTATTCTCGCTGACCGTTGTGCGCTGCAGTTCGACCTGATGGCCATCGCTCAGTTCGATTCCACCCCCGTGGTTGGAGTCGGTCTCGCCGCCGGTGATCTGGAACAGATCGATGATCACGCTCACCGATCCAGGGGTGCCGCCATAGATCTCAAAGATACTATCGCCCTGACCAGTGCCATCCAGCACGGTGGCACTCGTTCCCTGGGTCGTGCAGGTGCTGTCATATCCACCTTTGATGGTCAACGATTTACTGTTGATATTGACGGTGGCGGCGCTTCCGGTATAGGTGCGGCCCTCTACCCGGATGATGTCACCGGAGTTGGCGGCATCGACCGCAGACTGGAGCGTCGAATAGGTGCAACTGTCGCCCACCGTGCGAACTGCCTGGGGACCCCGGTAATCCGGATCGCCGGCAGGGGTATTCGACTCCTCGACCGCCGGTTGGGAGACCAGGGCCAGGAGTCGACTGGCAGCTTCCTGTTGTATCAGATCTGAACGCCTGGCCTCATCCTCGATGGCCTGTTGCAGTTCGAGTTCAGCGGAAACTGGACCCTGGGAAACTATCTGCGATCGTTCAGGCGGGGGAAGCGTGGCGCGGGCAAACCGGGCCACCTGGAACAACCTGATCAGGGGAATCTCCTCAACGATATCCGCAAATGCCTGCCAGTCGCGGGCGCTGTGGGCCGCTTCGATTCGATCCCAGAGTGGATCCTGCTGGCTGTGCGCCGGGACTGCCCTTTCATCGGGGGTTCGCTGGGTTTCGGGGTTGTCGGTCTCGCCTGATTCGGGCGGTCTGGCAAATGTGCGACGCTGGTTCTTGGCGGCCAGTGCCTCCAGGTGAGCCGGCCATTCGTCGGCCAGTTGCCGATCGATATCCTCTGCCGGTACCCCAGCGTCGAGCATTTCCTGGACCAATTGGGGATCAAGGTCTCCTGGGGCCGGCAAATTCGTGACGGCTGAATCGGGCCCCTGTTGCGGGGCCTGCGCAGGTGTTGAGGCTGCGCCAGCGCCCAGCGGGGCGACCAGGGATGCAAGCAACGAAAACAGGACGAGCCAGACGAGCAACTGAGAACTTCTGTGTTTGCGCGTGCGCGTCGACATGATGTTTTGGTCCTCCTTGATGCGGATACACCGGCGATTTGATCGAGCCGGAAGACGCTTGGCGGTGCGGATACGGCGAAAGATATTTTGTTTTGGTAAAGGTTACTACTCAGTCTCGGCAGGAAAATGACTTGTTTGCGCTCAGATCAACCACAGATTGCACAGATGTTTTTGTTTGAATCTGTGTCAATCAGCGAAATCTGTGGAAAAACTGAGACTGTCTGAGCAGTTACTGGTAAAGATCGATTTCAATTGATGAAAATGTAATTGCGGGCCGAGACCACTACCAGGTTAAACGAAAAACTTCACAGGATTCCTCCGTTTTGTGATCGCCGCGAGGTGTACAGTGCCAAAAAACCAGAACCACCGGTCACCCTGAGCCGGCGGTCCCAAAAAAAGGCGGACTACACCACTATCGAACTTTGTAGACATTTTGTGGACCCCTATCTGCTATCATAGTGGAAACTGGCTTGTCGGGAAGTTGGTTTGGCGTACCCCTTGAACGTAGATTTAGCAAACCATTGAGGAGGTAAGTGAAATGGCTTTGAGTATTCTATCCTGGGATTTGCCTCCAGCGGAGCAAATCGAGGCTTACAATGAACAAGCCCGCACAGTATGGATTCCAACCGTACTGAAGCAGCCGGGCATCAGGGAATTCCGCGCTTATCGGAATCCTTACGATACGACGCCTCAGGTTGTGGTTCACACTGAGTTTGACAGCCTGGCGTCGTGGCTGAAGTTTATCGAATCGGAGGACTATGCGGCCATCACGGCCGGCATTCGCGCTGTGGGTTGTACAAACCTGTCAGCGGAGATCTGGGGCGCTTCGCCGGTAGTCCCGAAACCTTTGAGGCCGCCCGGCGGTTGATCGTGTCCAAGCAAGGGGTACGCCACCTTCAGCATGACATCGATAAGGCCCAAGTCTTGTTGTAGTACCAAGGAGGGTGCAACGAATCACAGGAGGTTGTCAGCGCAGGTTCAGGCCTGCCTGTTGCCATCGGAGAGCTGTTTTTTTTCAATCGTGCATGTCCGTGATAAAATGGCGGTAGTTGTTGATACCAGGCAACCTGCCTTGTGTACGCCTGAAGTTTCTGTCGAAAAAGAGAGATTGATGAACTCGATTGAGAATAGCAGTTTCGGTATGGGGGCTGAGGAATCCGCAGCCGATACCCCAATTACAGCGCAGGAGGACTTCGTCAACGGCGTGTATTCCCTGGTGGATGAAGCGACGGCATTCGAAATGGATCGGCTGCGAAGCGAAGATGGCATTATTCCAAGCTGTGGATTGGGCTGTTCTCACTGCTGCCGGTTTCATATCCTTACGAACATTGCAGAGGCCCACGCCCTGGCGCAATACATCAAGCGGGAATTTTCAGGTGACCAGATTGACGACCTTCGGATGCGAACGCAACAATGGCATGCCTGGGACAATTCCAGGCCGGGAAGATATCCGCCGGTCAACATCGACGAGCAGATCGATCTTTCCGACTATGACCATTGCTGCCCTCTGCTGGTAAATGGCGCATGCAGCGCCTATCCTGTGAGGCCGGTCGCCTGTCGAACGCATTTTGTCTCTTCGCACCCCCTATCCTGCGCCGCAGCAAACGATCCGGAATCTACAGAAGACCCTCCGGTGGTACTCATGTCTTTTGTGACGGCGACAGGTCCGTTGTCAAGGACAATAGGGGATTATATCGAAAACGAAGGCCTGGATTTCTCCCGATCAACAATGCTTCTTCCGCATTGGTTGGCGATTGCAATGGGTTGGGAGTTCGCCATATCGCCGTGATTTCTCGTAGAAGATTGGGGGATATTGTCGGCCACAAAATCAGCTGCCAGCTTTCAGGCCTGGTCGATCTGTCTGGGCCGGCTGCTACTCCTGGAGTTTCATTCGTCGCAGCCGCAGCGAGTTGCCTACCACAAACACGGAGCTGAAGGCCATGGCCGCCGCGGCGATCATCGGATTTAGCCGGTATTGCGGGCCGAGAATGGGTACCAGAACACCGGCAGCGATCGGAATGGCCAGTATGTTGTAGAAAAAGGCCCAGAACAGGTTTTGTTTGATTCCCCTCATAGTGCGCTGGCTCAACCGGATCGCCTGGGGAACGCTGCGAAGATCACCCCGCATGAGCACGATGTCGGCGGTCTCGATGGCAACGTCGGTGCCGGTGCCAATGGCCATCCCTATATCGGCCTGGGCCAGTGCAGGCGCGTCGTTGATCCCATCCCCCACCATGGCGATCAGAGGAAAATGATCTGTTTCCGAACTTGCGACCTGCGACTCGCGATCTGCGACTTGTAAACGCTTCACCTCTGCCGCTTTGTCCGCGGGCAGTACTTCGGCCACGACGCGGTCGACGCCCACCTGCCGGGCAATGGCGTCGGCAGTTCGCTGGTTATCTCCGGTTAGCATGACGACTTCGATACCCATTTCGTGCAGTTGGTGGATGGCTTCCGTGGAGGTGTCTTTGACCGTGTCTGCAACGGCGATGATACCCTGCGCCTTGCCGTCCACGGCCACCACCATGGCTGTCTTGGCTTGCGCTTGAAGTTGCAATACCTGCTCACCCAATCCATTGAGCTCAACCTGGTGATCGATCATCAATCGCGGGCTGCCCACAAAGACCTGATGGCCATCGACGGAAGCTCGAATACCGCCTCCGACAATCGCCTGAAACTCTTCCGGAACCGATAGGCTGACCTGCTTCTGTTGAGCCAACGCGACAATGGCCTGTCCCAGGGGATGCTCGGACACGCTTTCGGCCGAGGCAGCCAGTTGCAGCAGTTCATCTTCCGACAGGGTGCTTTGAACCACATCGGTGACCTGTGGTTCACCCGCTGTAATGGTGCCCGTCTTGTCCAGGGCCACGGTCTTCACTTTGGCGGCCGTCTCCAATACTTCGGCGTTTTTGATGAGGATACCGTTTTCGGCACCAACCCCTGTGCCTGCCATGACAGCCGTCGGCGTTGCCAGTCCCAACGCACAGGGGCAGGAAATCAACAACACCGATACGGAGAACAGCAGGGCGGTCGTGAAACCGACACCGCCAATGAAGTACCAGGCCAGGAAAACCAGCAAGGAGAGGATAATGACGGCGGGCACAAAGATGGCGGCCACCTGATCTGCCAGTCGCTGGATGGGCGCCTTGGAGCCCTGGGCTTCCTGAACCATGCGCACGATCTGGGCCAACGCGGTATCCCGGCCAACCCGGGTTGCCTCGAAGCGAAAGCTGCCGCTCTTGTTGATTGTGGAGCCGATGACTTCATCGCCAGGACCTTTTTCACTTGGCAGGCTTTCACCGGTTACCATGCTCTCGTCCACAGCGGACTGACCGCTGAGGATGATGCCATCCACCGGGATCTTTTCGCCAGGTCGGACAATGACCGTGTCGCCGACTACGACCTCGTCTACAGGTACCTCTCTCTCTTCGCTGTCGCGTACAACGCGCGCCGATCGGGCCTGCAAGCTGAGTAGCTTTCGGATCGAGTTGCCTGCCTGGGTTTTGGCTCGGGATTCAAGATACTTGCCTACCGAGATCAAGGTAATGATCATGGCGGACGACTCGAAATAGAGGTGGCTATCCAGGCCGAGTACCAACACGGCCAAACTGTAGAAAAACGCAGCCAGCGACCCCATGGTCACCAGGGTATCCATGTTGGCCGTTCGGTTTTTGGCCGCCTTCCAGGCACTGCGCAGGAATGGCTCACCCACCCAGAACTGCACGGGAATGGTCAATGCCAAAAGCAACCAACCCCGACCCGGGAAATCGGGGATGAAGCCCAGATCAACGCCCATGCTCAGGATCATGATGATCGACGTGAGCACGATGCCTATGGTCAGTCGCCTTTTTCGATCCTGCAGCTCGGCCTGGCGGGCCCGCAGTTCGGCGTCCATGGCGGTCTCACCCAAACCAGCTTCCGGCTCAATGACCTTGTAGCCGATCTCGCCAATCAACAGTTTCATGTCGCCCACACTGACCTGACTGGGCAGATAGCTCACATGGGCCGTTTCATTGGCAAAGTTGACGTTGGCCTCCAGGACCCCATCCATGCGCCTGAGATTGCGCTCCACGGTTGCAGAGCAATTGGTACAGGTCATGCCCGCGATGGGCAGGTCCACTGTGGCCTCGGCAATGCCGTAGCCGATCTCTTCGATGGTTTCCATCATCGCCGGCGGAGCGATGACCGAAGGATCGTAGATGATTTCTGCCCGCTCGTTGGCAAAGTTAACGTTTGCTTCCAGAATGCCGTCCATGCGCTTCAGATTGCGCGCCACGGTATTGGAACAATTGGTACACGTCATTCCGGTTACCGGAATGCTGAGGCGTTTGGTGTCTGGTGTAGTCATGCAGGAAGGCTAAATCAGTCAATGGGCGACACTGGTCTGTGGCGTTATGGTGCGTAGCTGGAGAAGATATCGGTATGGCCCGAGGAATCGAAGGTGAGCACGTCATAGGGCTGATCCTCGTATCCTTCAACTTCCATGCCGGGTGACCCGATGGGCATAGCGGGCACGGTCAGTCCAGCGACATCCGGCCGTTCGGCCAAAAGGCGTTCGATGTCTTCGACCGGCACGTGGCCCTCGATGACGTAGCCATCGACGATGGCTGTATGGCAAGACTGGAGGTTTTTCGGTACCTGATAGCGCTCTTTGATGCCCGTCATATCAGAGACATCTTCGATCTGAACGGCATACTCATTGTTCTCCAGGTACTCGATCCAGTCGCCGCAGCAACCTCAGGTGGGTGCCCTGAACACCGTGACGACAGGGGCTTCTTTCTGGGGGGCTTCCTGCACCGGTGCCGGTGCGGCGCAGCCCACGATCAGTAAGGAGACGACAACGCCCAAAAGAATGACTGGTCTCATGGTATTATACTCCTGTGGTGTTCGTCAGTTCGACGGTGGATAACCAATCTCGACCAGCATGGCCTGAACCGCGGGCAGCGTTTCCTCGCTGTCAGCTTCAACCAGGACAGTCTTGGTGGCCTCGCTGGCCTTGACGGATTGAACGCCATCCACGAATTTCAGCTCGCGCTCGATGGTTTTGACGCAATGGCCACAGCTGATAGCCGGCACTGTGTAAGTCTTGGTAGTCATTTCTGTTTCTCCTGCAGTTCTTTTGATAGAGGGAAAGTCACATTTTCCCGGTTTCATGGAAAACGCCAACGATTTCGTCGATCATCCGCTCGCGTTCGTCTGCGTCGTCGCCGCGGATGGCGGTGGTGACGCAAGTGTTCAGATGATTCTCAAGGACCATGGCGCTGACGCCTTCCAGCGCTTTTTGCACTGCATGGATCTGTCGCATGACATCGATGCAATATTTGTCCTCCTCGACCATGCGTTGAATGCCGCGGACATGCCCTTCAATGCTCTTGAGCCGATTGATAACCACACGCTCTTGATCGGAATCCATCATGGCAGATCCATCCTCTTCTTTGATCTCGGACCCCGCCCCCCGGGGGGGAGGGGTGGTCCACACTATACCACGCATCCGGAAAGGTTGTCAAGAAGCTGCTCTTGCCGAAGGCAAAAGCGGGAATCCACGCGGTGCCACAACTGGCGATTGCTCCCTGCCACACCTGCACCTGGGTTCGGGCGCAGGTGTTAACAATTGATCATTGACCACTGACAAGTGACCATAAACTGCCAGCTTTCTCACGCTGGCAGACGCGCCAGCGCAACCCGGCCGGTGAAACACGGGTTGCGCTGCGAAAATGTCTACGACGCCGGGCGTTATTGCGCCGAGATGATGGGCAGGTAGAGGGGTTGGGGGATGGCTGCGAAATCCTCTACCAGTTGGAGTTCGCCGTCGGCCTGGTTCCAGGTGGCATTGCCGGCCCAGATCATGTGAAGATCGTAGTAGCCACCCGTGTCGTCGTCGTGCAAACCCAAGCTAAAGGCCATGGTTTTTCCTGCCACCAATGGCGCATTGACACCATAGAGATCCTCGGCCGCAATTCGCACCTCGACATCCCAACCGTCAGGAACCACTGACGTTCCCACTTCGATGGGCACCGGCGTAGCTGGGATACCGAAATCGGACTTTCGCCCGTCGGCATTGACGGTGTACTGGTGGTCGTCGCCCCCGCCCGGTATCCCGTCGAAGGCGCCGATGAACGCCAGCTCGATCTCGTCATCCCACCATACCAGTTCGCTGTCGTTGACGATGACATCGTCATCGATATGGAGGCCAAAGAACAGGTCGGTGCCGGACCACATGGCCCACTGATAGACACTGGCATCGGCCGGTTCCGGCGGCGGATCGCTGTCAGGTTCTACCCGTACGAAGTCGGCGGTGTCCTTGTCCATGTACAGATGGGGAAAGAGTCCCCAGTCGCTCAGATCCCCGTCGATTACCGGGGTCTCAACCGCCTGGAAGGCCTGGGCCGGGGGTTGCGCAGATAGAACCGGCGCGCGATCTCCCGGTATGTCGACTCCGGGCTGGGCACCCATGGAGATGGTGGCAGTCAGGGTCAAGAGAATTGTGATCAACAGAAATGCAATAGCCAAGGGTTTCATGTTCTACTCCTATTTCTTCGATATCCTGCCATGCAGACGCCGGGTAAGGAAGATGACAGGTACTGATCAAATTCCCACCCAGTACCGATGACGTCCGACCGGGAAATGGGTCGCGTTCTTTCCCCTTTTTGCTTCATTCCATTGGGAACGATCTGCACCGGGCCAGGCGCAGATCCGTTATCGGAGCAGGAGTGGCAGAAAGATATTCAGCGGCTGCGGAGTCGGTGTCGCGACTGGCGTAGGAGTTGGCGTGCGTGTGACTGTCGCCGTGGGGCTGGCAGTTTGGGTAGCTGTCGCTGTCGGTGTGTAGGTCGGACCTGGCGTCGAAGTCGACGTGTGTGTTGGCGATGGCGTTCCGGTCGCCGTCGGTGTGTTTGTTGCCCCGGAAGCGCCCGGCATGTCATTAACCAGTTGCGCTCTGTCACTAAGCTGGCTACCGTCTCCTTCGCCACTCACCTCTGCCATGTTGACGATGCGGGCAGGTCCGGCAGGTGAGTCGACATAAATGGCTGCCGAATAGTTTTCGTTTGCACTGAGAGTTCCCAATGACCAGGTGAGGGTATTGCCTGTCACGTTGGTTGGCGGGGGATTTGAATATTGGTAGACGAGCTCCAGAGGCAGCATGTCGGTTAAGATAGTGTTTTGCACCGCCTGCCCGGTCATGTTCCGCACTTGCAGCCGGTAGGTGATCGCCTCTCCTGAAACTGGTGTTTGCAGATCCTTTTCCAGGCTCAGGCGACAGGCCTCGTCGTTGCTCTCACGGTAATGAACGGTGTTGAGCCACAGCTGAAAATCGGGGTTGCCTGGTTCGCACAGCTCAGAATCTCGGGTATTCAGAGACCACAGGCCGAGCGTTGTCAGGCTTTCCGGCAGGGGACCACTTAAATCGGTATCGGAGAGGTGCAGTCTTCGGAGGGCGCCCAGGTCTGCCAGCGATGCAGGCAACGGTCCACCGACGGCATTGTGGTCCAGGTAAAGACCCGATAGCTTGCCCAGGCTGCCCAGAGACTCCGGAATCGTGCCCGACAATTCGTTATGGTGCAGCGCCAGCGCGCGCAACCCGGACAGGTCGCCGAGGGCGGCGGGAAGGGCGTGATCCAACTGATTGTGTTCCAGGTTCAGCAACTCCAGGTTCGAAAGCTGGCCCAGCTCTGCCGGAAGAGCTCCTTCCAACCGGTTGTTGTCCAGATGAAACCCCCGCAGGGCCGCCAGGTTGCCAACGGTGGACGGTAAAGGGCCGGAAAGCTGATTGTTGCCAAGATAAAGATATTCGAGGCGGCTCAGGTTTCCCAGGCTGTCCGGCAAGGGCCCCACAAGTTGGTTGCCCTGGATCGAAAGGTGGCGCAGGCGGGTCAGATCGCCCAAAGAATCGGGCAGCTGTTCCGAAAGTTCGTTGTGCCCCAGCCACAGGCTTTCCAGGTTGACCAGGCCACCAATCCAATCTGGAATGGATCCCATCAACTGATTGCGGGAAAGGAAAAGATGCTGCAGATAGGGCAGGTAGATCAGGGACGGGGGCATCGGTCCGGTCAGGCGGTTCTCGGCAAGCTCCAGGGCCTGCAGGTTACCCAGGTATTGCAGCGTGTGGGGAACACTCTGGAGCAGGTTGGTGCGGACATCGAGCCATTGAAGGTTGTGCAGGTTGCCAAGGGCTTCTGGCAGGGCAGAAAACTGGTTGTAGTGCAGGTCCAGTCGCTGTAGATTGCCCAGATAGCCGATGGTCGGTGGCAATGTCTGCGTCAGTTGCCGTCCCGCCAGGCTCAGACCGGTCACGGCACAGCGAGTCTGGTCCGGCAGCATGACCAGGTCGACGTAATAGTCGAAACCAGCCAGTCCATAGCCGTCCAGGATGCCCTGGATGGTCGGTTGATCGACGGCCTCGTAGGAGCAGGCATGGTAGGTTAGCCGCAGGTCAAGCTGTGTCCCTGGCGACCCGGGCCGGCGGGCCACCTCCAGATAATAGGTTTCACCCGCGGTCATGCCCAGGTTCAGATTGGAGGTTCCGGACCACCAGCCTGCATTGTCGTTGCATCCCCGGGCGGTCAGTTCACCTCGTTGACCCTGCCAGGCGGCCACGACGGTGTCGAAATCGCTGCCGACGGTGTTGGCCGTGATGAAGCCTGAGTCTGGCGCCACAAAACGGTACCAGACAGTGAGCTCGTTTTGCCCCTCTCCGCAAGCCATGTCAGGATCATCGGCTGCCATGGTTGCGGCGGAGATATCGAGCGATGATTCATAGGGAAACGCGTCGATGACGATCGCGTCGTCGAAGTCGTCGTTTACCGGCGGCGATTCGAGGCCATGTCTCTCCACCTGCCTGGATTTTGCCAGACTGCCAGCATCGGTTTCGACCTTGCTCACCTCCACGAAGCTGATCCACTCGTCACCATCGCCCCGACTGCGGATTCGGAAATCGTAGCCGTCCAGGCCACCTGAGAACTTTGCATCGGGGAGAAGAAAGCTGGCTTCTTTCCAGTCATCCCGATTGGTTTTCTGGACCACTCCGGCCACTTTGAAACTGTTGTCCAGGGCATCATATTGCAGATCCCAACTATCGTTTCCCGCGTTGCGATATATGATGGAGACGCTCACCGGTTGGGAGCTTGCGCCGTCGAAAAATGCCTCATCCACGTCAAAAAACATATCCGGATTGCCATGGTTCAGATCGGTACGCCGCGTATATCGTCCCCAGGGGTGGTCGGTGACCTGCCATTCAGGGATGGTGCGGCCTCCCGGTGCATCGTCCTCCTGGGTCAACCAGAAGTCATAGTTGCCCCATTGGGGATACCAACGTGATGAGCCGCCTGGCTCAGGTGGCGCTGCCTCGCGCAGGGCCACCCACACGCCTGGCGTTGAGTCGACATCCACACCGGCATAACGATCGGCCAGGCGCAGGGCCCATTGCCGGACGGGGTCCTCGGTGCGAAGCGTATTCTTGCCGATCAACAGGTAGCTGGGATGCTTGTTCATGCCGTTGAGCAGGCTCCACAACAGGTCGCTGCCCTCCGGATGATAGACCGATTCAGCTTCCCAGCCCATGGGCACCTGTCCGGCGTGTTCGAGCATGGGGTCGTACTGGCCTGTGCGGCAGACATCGGGATGAATGGTTGCCGTGTCCGATCGAATCACCTGGTCGTCGTGATCGTCCACCAGCCGGTTGTGTTTCAGGCCCACGCCGACGCTGGCGGCGTAGTCAGTGTTGTCGCGCCGTTCCTTTCGATAGAGATACCAGGGGGCATATTGGGTCAGCAGTGGTTTTTCGTGCCAGTGTCTGCGGTATATGTCGACGATGCGGTTGAGGGTTTCCACCCACACCTCGCTGGTCAGCCCCGTGCTTTGAAGACACTGGTCCAACTCACTGTCCAGTTCGGAGGGCGCGGTCTCCCCGTAAATGCCTGTACTGACTTCGACAAAGGCTACGCGGGGATCGTCCCGATAGCGTTCAGCAGCAGCCCGTATGAAGTTCTCGAAGGCGGTCAGGTAGGCATCCTCCCAATACATGGGAATATCTTCCTGATGGAAACCCTGCGTGTCGGTCCAGCTACAGGAAACGAAGCCATCACCATCAGGCCAGGCGCCCTGTTCCGCCTGGAACCACCAGGGGGTCTGGTTGCCACCGCAGCAGGTACCCTCGTAGGTATTGAAGGCCAGACCAACGGTTTTCCCCAGGTCGGCCTCGACCGCGATCCATTGATCGACAGGGTCCCACAGGTACTCGCCTTCGGCCTGATTCTCGATGTTGCGCCAGGTAAAGACAGTGTGCCCACCGCGAAGCCAGGGGTATTGGTCAGGATCCAAATGGGGCCAATCGAAGAACCCATAGAGACCGGCATCGGGAAAGGCACGGTAGCTGCTGGCGGGTGGCGCTTCCCAGGCAGGACAGTCGTTCTCGGGCGCCTGGTCATGCGCGATGTTCATTGGACCAGTTGCGGCGTTTGGCTCCATTGGGGCATCAGGCAGGTCGGCGCGGGCATCAACCGAAGGGATCACGAGTGTTGTCAACCCGCCGGCGATCAAGAGAGCAATCCCAATCAAAATTGCAACCGGCATTAGAGTTGGTAGCCTTTGCTTCATCGAGAGAAATCCTGGCCTTGACAAGGCAACTTTCGATGCTGATCTTTTCTGATGTCTGATCAGCGTTTATCAGCGCAAATCAGCGGTCATGCTTTTTTCTTTTCACCACTGATTACGCAGACCTCCGGCGCAGATTGCCGCTGATCTTTTCTGATGTCTGATCAGCGTTTACCCTTCGGCTGCGCTCAGGACACGTCGGCGTTGATCCTTCGGCTACGCTCAGGACAGGTCTGCGGTCATGTTTTTTTCTTTTCACCACTGCCTGGGATTTTACCGGATTCAGGCCAAAACTACCAAACGGGGTCGGTGGACAATCGGTGTTTTGCCGGTTTCATAAGTAAACCATGTGCAACGGTGATTATGAACGCCATTCAAAAACCCTTGACATCTGATATACCGTGTGATAGAATTCGCAATTGTTGTCGACCACAGGTGTTCGGTACAGGCCCACCGTTGATCCCAGCGCCTGTGCGCAGGGAAAAAACGGGGTTGACAACGTTATCCGTTCCACACCCATCCCTCGAAACCGGAGACAGCAGTGCCAGTTGATTATCTGCCAATTTTCATTCTGATTGTCCTCGCGGCCATATTTGCTGTGATTGCTCTGGTCATGCCTGCTGTTCTGGGCCCACGGCGACCGAACAAGGCCAAAATGGAGGCCTACGAGTCCGGTGTGTTGCCCTACAGCGATGCCCGGCGGCGTTTTCCGGTTCAGTATTACGTAGTTGCCGTGCTTTTCATTCTCTTCGACATCGAGGTGATCTTTCTCTATCCCTGGGCCGTCGTCCTGCGCCAACTTAAGCTCTTTGGATTGATCGAGATGGCAGTCTTCCTGGCGATACTGATCATCGGATTCGTCTATGTATGGCGCAAGGGAGCGTTGGAGTGGTAAGGGGATCTGATTGAATGTGGACTTGCATGATAGTTAAACCGGACAGAGGGTTTCATGGGACTTGAGACAAAACTTGGCAGCGATGATGGCATTGTCGTAACATCGCTGGAGAGCATGGTCAACTGGAGCCGGTCCAACTCGGTCTGGCCTCTATTGTTCGGTCTGGCTTGCTGTGCCATCGAGATGATCGCCAGCGGTACTTCCCGCTACGACATCTCCCGCTTTGGCTCCGAGCTCTTCAGGGCGTCACCCAGGCAGGCTGACTTGATGATCGTATCGGGCCGGGTCAGCAACAAGATGGCGCCCGTTATCAAGAGGCTGCACGATCAGATGCTCGAACCCAAATGGGTGATCGCGATGGGAATCTGTGCCAGCGCGGGCGGTCCCTTTAACAACTACGCGATCGTGCAGGGCGTAGACAAGATCATCCCGGTGGATGTCTACGTGCCCGGTTGCCCTCCTCGCCCGGAAGCACTCTTCGAGGGATTGATGCTGCTGCAGAGAAAAATCAAGGGTGAGAAGTTCAGCGATTACGAGATACAATACATGGAAGCGGCCAGGGGCCGCCAGATGGGTTAGTACACGCTTGTTTTGATGGACTGGATGAATGACCGATCCCACACCCGCCACGGTTCAGGATAAAACAGACGACTGGCAGGACAATTTAGCTGACAGGTTGCAGGCTTCTTTCCCGGATGCCCTCCTTGACGTGGAGCGTTTTCGCGGCGAGGTTGATTTCACCCTCAGGGCCGCCGGTTTTCTGGATGTGGCTCGATTTCTCCGCGATGATCCCGATTGGCAATTTGTACACCTGGCAGACCTGACTGCCCTGGACCGTAGCGAGTTGCCAGAAGGACAGCGGCGATCTGAAACTGCCGGGTCCGGGCGTTTTGCCGGCATCTATCACCTTTTTTCCATTTCGAATCAGCAGCGAATCCGCCTCACCGTTCCAGCCGAAGGGCCCGATGACCGGCCAACCGTTCCGAGCCTTTATCCGCTATGGAAAGCCGCCTTGCCGATGGAGCGGGAAGCCTTCGATCTGATGGGTGTTCACTACGAGGGGCATCCCGATTTGCGGCGTATCATGATGCCGTGGGATTGGCAGGGGCATCCACTTCGCAAGGATTATCCCCTTGGGGGTGAAGAAGTACCCTTCAGTATGACCTGGAACGACCCGGAATTTGCCTCCTTCGGCAAGCAGATTCGGGATGACTCTCCGGTCCAGGTCCCGTTGCCCAAGGGGGTTGACTTAAAAGAACACATGGTGCTTAACCTGGGTCCCCACCATCCGGCGACCCATGGTGTGTTGCGGCTGGCGGTTGAGCTCGATGGCGAGACTCTGGTAAGCGTTTACCCTGACACCGGTTATCTGCACAGTGGCTTTGAAAAGCAGGGCGAGAATGTCCGTTACAAGGACTTTGTTCCTTATACCGATCGGATGGATTACACCTCCGCAATGAATAACAACCTGGGCTATGCGCTGGCAGTGGAGAAACTGCTGGATGTCGAGATTCCCCCGCGCGCCCAGGCGATTCGGGTGGTTGTCGGGGAACTGCAGCGCATTGCCGCTCATCTGGTGTGGCTGGCGACATCTATCCTGGATACCAGCGGGACGGGGATGAGCATTCTCTTCTACGCGCTCAGAGAACGTGAGATCATTCTGGATATCTTTGAAATGATCTGCGGCGCCCGCATGACCACCTCCTACGTGCGGCCGGGCGGGTTGTGGAAGGATGTGCCTCCGGCCTTTTACACCAAGGTTGATGAGTTCTGTGAGCTTTTCCCCCACCGGCTGGACGAATACGAGCGTATGCTGACCAACAGCATCATCCTGCGCAAGCGGCTGGAGGGTGTCGGAAGGCTAAGCCCCGAGGATGCGCTCAGCCTGGGTTTGACCGGCCCCTTGCTGCGGGGAAGTGGCGTCAAGTACGATCTGCGCAAGCTGGCTCCCTATAGCGGATATGAGCGCTACGATTTTGAAGTGCCGACCGCCACCGAAGGGGACAGTTACGCCCGCTATCGGGTTCGTATGCAGGAGATGCGCCAGAGCCTTCGTATAGTCGAACAAGCCATGGAAGATGTCAGGGCCACGGTGGGTGAAGCCTGGATGACAGGCGACAGGAAGGTTGCATTACCTGTCCGGTCTGAGCTTGAACATAGCATGGAGGCCCTGATTCACCACTTCAAACTGGTGACCGAAGGTATCAAACCACCACCCGGCGAGGTTTATGTCGGCCATGAGAATCCCAAGGGAGAACTTGGCTATTACCTGGTTTCCGATGGCAGCGCCCACCCGTATCGCCTGAGGGTTCGGGGTCCAAGCTTCGTCAATATCTTTGCGGCAGACACGCTGGCTCGCGGGCACTTTCTTTCGGACCTGATCACTATCATCGGCTCCATCGATATCGTGCTCGGTGAAGTTGACCGCTAGATCGAACTGGCAAGACATGCTTCTTTCTGATAAGACACGCGATAAGATAAGAGAATTGATGGCCCGTTATCCTGAGGGACAGCAGCGCTCCGCACTGGGTCCCGCTCTGGAGGCCGTTCAACAGCAGATTGGTTTTCTTCCCGACGAAGCCATGGAAGAGGTTGCCGCGTTGTTCGATATCGAGCCGGCTGAGGTGCAGGCCTTTGTCGGCTTCTACCATATGCTCAGGCAGAACAGAGTTGGGACTTACCATGTCGAGGTTTGTACCAACGTGCCCTGTTTGCTGCGGGGTGCCGGTTTGTGTGCGGACCGGCTCAAGGAAAAATTGGGTGTGGACTGGGGTGGGACCACCGATGATGGCATGTTCACTCTGGATCACATGGAATGCCTTGGGTCCTGCGCCACGGCGCCCGTGGTCAGTGTCACCAAGCGGCAATCCAACTGGTCTCGCTACTACGAGAATCTCAGTACCGACGAGCGAATCGACGCTGTCCTGAGAGAACTTCGCCAATTGGCGGAGGTGCCGGATAACAAGTTGCCGGTACCGGAAAGAAGCGTTCCCCGCACCACATCCAGCCCGTTGCCTGGCCGCGACATTGGCCCATTTCACCACGATCACCATCCAGAGACAAACTTCATCCTGGCGAGGATCGACCAGGCAGATAGCCACGAACTTGCCGGATACGAAAGGGATGGTGGCTATCAGACGGCCAAAGAGGTCGTGGGCATGGGCACGATGAGCGGCGAAGAGGTTAAAACGACAGTACGTGATGCCGGTCTTCGCGGTCGCGGTGGTGCAGGCTTTCCCGCTGGCGTCAAGTGGGGGTTTCTGCCCGAGGGAGTCTTCCCTCGCTACCTGGTCGTCAATGCGGATGAGAGCGAACCCGGCACCTTCAAGGACCGGTTGATCATCGAGTATGACCCCCACCAGTTGATCGAAGGGATCATCCTGTCGGCCTATGCCTGTCAGGCCAACCGCGCCTTCATCTACATTCGGGGTGAGTACTTCTTTGGCGCCCGGCGACTCGAAAAAGCTATCGCGGAAGCCCGGGATGCTGGCTACATCGGCAAGGGCATCTTCGGCAGCGATTTCGATCTGGAGATCACGGTGCATCGAGGGGCTGGCGCCTATATCTGTGGCGAAGAGACGGCCTTGCTCTCTTCACTGGAGGGATTTCGCGGCCATCCCAGGCTCAAGCCTCCTTTTCCTGCAATTGAGGGGCTTTACGCCAAGCCCACCATTGTCAACAACATTGAAACCATTTCCCAGGTCGTGCACATCGTCAAAAACGGATCTGCCTGGTACCGACAGTGGGGAACCGAAAAGTCACCCGGCTTTGCCTTGTACTGCCTGAGTGGATCGGTCAAAAAGCCCGGCGTCTACGAACTGCCGTATGGGACGACGGTGAGGTCGCTGATCTACGACTTTGCCGGTGGCACGATTGACGACCGCCCGATTAAATGCATCATTCCCGGCGGGCTTTCCGCGCCAAGCATGCCGGTAGACCTGATCGATGAACCCATGGATTTCGAGACGATTGCCTCGTTGGGATCGATGCTTGGCTCCGGCGGTATCATCGTCATTTGCGAAGGGGAAAACATCGTCGAGGTGACCCGCCGTATGGTCGGTTTCTACCGCGAGGAGAGCTGCGGGAAATGTTCGCCCTGTCGCGAGGGTGTGGCATGGCTGGAAAAAATCCTGTTGCGCATTGAACACGGCAGGGGTATCAAGGAAGACCTCGATACTCTGGAACGCCTGACCTATCCCATCGAGCACCAGAGCTTCTGCCCCTTTGGACCGGCAGCGGTTTGGGGGCTACGCAGCATGCTGAAACTGTTCCGGGATGACTTTGAGCGTTACATCGAAATGAGCAATCCGGAAGGCAAGGCCCCACAATTGCCAGTGCGGGCGATCTACAGGCCTGATGTTGGCACAGTAGCACCAGATGTGCGAACCTGATTCGTGATATGTCCGAACTTGTTGCCATAACCATTGACGATATCGAGTACCAGGTACCTGCGGGAGTCCCGCTGTCGGAGGCGGCCCGCAAGTATCTCGGCATAGAGATTCCTGTTTTCTGTGCCCATCCCAAGCTGGATCCCCTGGGCGCCTGCCGCATGTGCCTGGTGGAGATGGAGGGCAGGGGGGGGCGGTGGAGTATCGTGACGGCCTGCACCACCATGGTGGCGGACGGCATGAAGTTTCGCTACACCAGTGAATCGGCTACCCAGGCCCGAGAGGATACTCTGGAATTCCTCCTCGTCAACCATCCACTGGATTGTCCCATCTGCGACAAAGGGGGCGAATGTCCTTTACAGGACCAGGTCATGGCTCACGGCTCTGGTGAGTCGCGGTTTTCAGAAGACAAGGTACACAAGCAGAAGCGTTACCCGATCAGTGACCTGATTCTGCTCGACCAGGAGCGCTGCATCCTTTGCTGGCGTTGCATCCGTTATCTCGATGAATGGGAAGACAAGCCGCAGCTTGGCCTCTATCACCGGGGCAGCGAAACGGTCATCGAAAAGTTCTCCAACGAGCCGGTTGACGCCAAAACCAGTGGCAATATCATCGACCTCTGTCCCGTTGGCGCCCTTACCAATCGCGTCAGCCGCTTTGGATATCGACCCTGGGAGTTGACAAGCACCGACAGCATTTGCGTGCACTGTTCCCAGGGCTGCAATGTGCGACTGGATACCCGCCTGCACGAGTTGCGCCGAATCGTCGCTCGCGAGAACATGGCTGTCAACGACGAGTGGATCTGCGACAAGGGACGCTTTGTGCACGGCTTTGTGGATCATCCCGATCGTTTGAAACAGCCTCTCGTGCGGGACGTCGAGGGCAGGCTTCAGGAGACAACCTGGCAGGATGCGCTGGAGGTAGTGGCCGATCAACTGACTGCCATTGTCGAACGCCAGGGCGGCGATGCCGTGGGTGCCATCGGTTCGGCGAAACTCAGCAACGAAGCCGCCTACCTCTTTCAGAAATTTATGCGCAGCCTTGTGGGCACCAACAACGTGGATCACAAAGGCGGCAGTGCGGTGCTCGCCGATCCTCGAGGGCTTTCCAACCTGCGCGACGTCGAAGACTCGGACGTCATTGTGCTCGTGGGATTCGATCCTGCCGAAGAGCTGCCGGTGATGGACCTGTTTATTCGCCGAACGGTGGTTCGAAAGGGCGCAAAGCTGGTCGTTTTGCATCCCCGCAAAATCGAGGACACCCGGTATCCGGCTGCCTATTTGCCCTACATGCCTGGGGCCGAGGTCGAATTGCTGGCCGAGATGAGCCGGGCCTTGCTCCAGGTCAGCACCATCCGGGAGCGTGTCGCCAAGGCCCATGGATTTGACGACCTGGTTGCCTGGCTGGGGAACGAGCCGGCTGGCCAGGAGGTGTCGGCGGTAGCCCAGTTGATTGCCGGTGCGGAACGGGCCATCATTTTGTATGGACCGGCACTGGTTAGCGGGCCTGGTGGAGAGAATAACCGGTGGGCTCTGGACAATTTCGCCCGACTTGCCGGTTGTGCGGACAGGACCTATTATATCGCGCCGGAGGCAAACAGCGTCGGCGTTCGCGACATGGGCTTGCTGCCGCATCAGCACTCTGGGCACACAGCGGTCACCGACGAAGCAACGCGCGATCGTTTGCGGCGATTGTGGGGCGGTTCCCTGCCGCCCAACGAAGGCCTGTCCTATAGCGGCATGCTCAACGCCGCCGGCAGTGGTCATCTTGCGGCGCTGTATCTGGTTGGCAGCGACCCGGTCTCAGAAGGTCCTGCCGGACGTTCTGCGATAGAACGCGCTGAATTCGTGGTTGTTCAGGATATGTTCCTGACGGAAACCGCCGCCCTGGCTGATGTTGTGCTGCCGGCAGTCAGCTGGGCCGAGAGCGATGGGACCTACACCAACCTGGAGCGACGGGTGCAAAGGGCGCCCAGGGCACTGCAGAAGCCTCAGAGCAGGGCCTTGCCCGATTGGCGCATCTTGACCCAGCTTGCCCAGAGCTGGCCGGGGATGGTCGGCGACATCGCTGACTCCGGAAACCGCAAGGGCAAAAAACGACGTAAAGAGGGCCTGCCGCCCAAACGGTGGACCTATGCCAGCGCCCAGGCCGTACTGGATGAGATTTCCAAAGCAGTGTCCGGCTACGGTGACATCAGTTGGAGTGAGTTGGGCGACCTGGGCAAACAGTGCAACGGCGGGCAAAGCGGCGGGCGATCGCAGCGTTTCGTGGTTCCTGGTACCCTGGGCTTCAGGGATGCCGGAAGCGCCGCCACCTACCGGCTGGCCAGCGGAAACGTTCTATTTGACAGTGGCACATTGGTGCAGGCGACTGAAGCCACTTACGGCATTGCCGCGCCGCTGGTTGTTGGCATCAATCCGGTGGATTCGGCCAGGGAAATGCTGGCTGGCGGTGAACAGGTGGTCGTTTCGTCCATCAACGGCTCCTTGACTCTCGCCGTTGATCTGGATGAGCGGGTGCGGCCCGGCACCTTGTGGATTTCCTATTCGTTGCTGGGAGCCCCCGTGGAGGCGCTTTTGGGCACCGACGACAGTATTGGAATTCCAGTTCAGTTGAGCAAGGCTGAGTGACAATGGATTGGGTAGAACTTCTCCTCATCCCGGCGGTCAAGAGCCTGGTATTAATCGTGGTTTTGCTCCTTGGCTTCGCTTATATGACTTATTACGAGCGGAAATTTCTGGCCCGGCTGACCACCCGCGTCGGGCCCAATCGGGCTGGTCCGAAAGGACTGCTTCAGCCGATTGCCGATGCATTGAAGGCCATCTTCAAGGAGGAGTTCGTTCCGGGGCATGTGGACAAGTGGGTGTACATCGTGGCACCCGCGCTGGCGCTCATTCCTGCGCTGGTGGCCTTTGCCGTGATTCCCATCGGGCCTGATATCACCATCTTCGGGCACACGATCTCCCTTTATATCGCGGATGTCAACATCGGTTTTCTTTATATTTTGGCTATTGCCAGCGTGGGCACCTACGGCGTGATTCTAGCGGGTTGGAGCAGCAACAACAACTACTCCATTCTGGGCGCGCTGCGAACGGCTGCCCAGATGGTCAGCTACGAGCTACCTATGGGGATTATCCTCGTAAGTATCGTATTGCTTACCAGCCTGTCCACGGGGGTTGGCAGTCTCAGCCTGGTCGAACTGGTTGAGGTTGTCACGCCCGATCGTTCCATCTTGCACTGGCTTTGGCTGTGGGTTGCCTTTCCCATTTTCTTCATCTGTATGCTGGCAGAAACCAGCCGCAGTCCCTTCGATCTTCCGGAGACGGAAAACGAGCTGGTTGCCGGTTTCCAGACCGAGTATGGCGGCATCAAATTCGCGCTCTTTTTCATGGCAGAATATATCCATGTGATCACTGCCTCTGCCATCATGGTCACCGTCTTCTTTGGTGGTTGGCAGGGGCCCTTTGTGGACACACTGCCGATCCTGGGTGTTTTCTGGTTTGTAGCGAAGGTCATTCTCGTTTTGGGCCTCTTTATCTGGGTTAGGGCCAGCGTGCCCCGGGTGCGCTACGATCAGCTGATGAGTTTCTGCTGGAAATTTCTTTTCCCGATCTCTCTGGTGTACCTGGCGATTACCGCGGTCTTCGTGGCCCTGACGTAGGCAACGGTCTGAGTAGTGAACGAATCGTTTTCACTGTGGAGTGATGATGTCTGGACTTGGTGATGTTGTAAAAGGTGCAGCCCAAATCGCGCAGGCCATGGGTGTTACGCTGAAATATGCAACCAGGCGGCCCGTGACTCTCGAATATCCTGAAGAGCCGATGGCGGTGTTCCCGCGCTATCGAGGCCAACACATGTTGCGCCGCTATGACAACGGTCTGGAACGCTGTATCGGTTGTTGTCTCTGTGAAGCTGCCTGTCCAACGGGCGCCATTCTGGTAGAAGCCGCCGAAAATGATCCCGGGAACCCGCGATCGCCCGGTGAACGTTACGCCAAAACCTACGAAGTTAACCTGTTGCGCTGTGTATTCTGTGGTGACTGCGAGATAGCCTGTCCGACCGAGGCCATCGTTCTCACTCAGTCGGTGCCGATGCCACAGCGAAACCGGGCAAACTTCATATTGACCCAGGATGTGCTCCTTGAACCCAAGGATGCGAACCTGGTTATCCGTCCTGATTCGTGATGCCACAATGTCATGATGACTTGCTGACATAATCTGGAACCGACCATGGAATTGCTCTTTTTCATAGCGTTAGGATTTCTCGCCCTCGTCGGTGCGATCGGCGTGGTAGTAAGCCGAAATGCGGTCTACAGCGCGCTGGCGTTGCTGCTCAATTTTGCCGTGTTGGCAGTGATGTATTTCATGCTGAACGCGCAGTTTCTGGGCGTGGTGCAGGTGATCGTATACACCGGCGCCATCGTCGTTCTTTTCCTGTTCGTTATCATGTTGATTGGCGGCCAGCTTGCTCCTGGGTCCACCCTTGCCAGCGGACGCCGCCAGACCCGGGTTGCGGCCCTGATTCTGTCTGTCTTGATGGCAGTCGGACTGTCGATCGTTGTCGTGTTGGGTGCGCTGGCGCCGACGACTGGCATTGTGCCCGATTTTGGCAGCGTACAGGCCATCGGACAGGTGTTGTTCACCGAGTATCTCTTGCCCTTCGAACTGGCGTCGGTACTTCTCCTGGTTGCCATGATCGGCGCCGTTGTGCTGGCCCGACGACCAAAGAAACTTTGAAATGTCTGAATAATGGACACCATACCTACCAACTATTATCTGATACTCTCAGCCATCATCTTCGTCATCGGAGCTCTCGGGGTACTGGTACGCCGTAATGCCCTGATCATTTTCATGTGTGTGGAGATGATGCTCAACGCGGTGAACCTGACCTTTATCGCCCTGGCCCGGCAGTTTGGCCAACTGGACGGCCAGATATTCGTGTTTATGGTTATGGCAGTAGCGGCCGCCGAAGTGGCTGTTGGTCTGGCGATCGTCATGGCCATGGTGTGGCACCGCGACACGACTAACGTCGACGAGATTGATCTGCTGAAGGGTTAGCGTCAAATCGAAGATTCACGCACTTTCTGAAACTCACATGCTCAACTTTGCCTGGCTAATTTTCATCCCACCTCTGGTAGCTCTACTGATCAACGCGTTTTTCGGGCGACGTCTCGGAAAACCGGGGGCCGGTTATCTGGGCGCGCTGGCTGTCGGGCTCTCCTTCCTGGTGGCTGTCGGCATTTTTGTCGGTTTGCTTGCCCTGCCGCCCGATGACCGCAGCGTACAGGTTTTTCTCTGGCAGTGGATAACCATCGGCACCTTTTCTCCCGATTTCGCATTGCTGATCGATCCCCTTTCGGTGATCATGATCCTGGTTGTCACCGGGGTCGGTTTTTTGATCCACATCTACTCCATCGAATACATGAAGGTCGATGATGAACACCGGCCTCTGGACGAAGGCCGCTATGCCCGCTACTTCGTCTTTGTAAATTTCTTTATTGTCGCCATGCTCTTTCTGGTGCTTGCCAACAATTTCCTGCTTCTGTACCTGGGCTGGGAGGGTGTTGGTCTGGCAAGTTTCCTGCTGATCGGCTTCTGGTTCCACAAGCCTTCCGCCCGTGACGCAGGCAAAAAGGCCTTTCTGGTCAACCGGGTGGGCGATTTCGGCATGGCCCTGGCCATCATGATGATTTTTAAATACATGGGCGATGTGGCAGGCAGCCTGGCCTTCGACGACATTTTCGCGGCCCTCGAGCAGAATCCTGCCCTGTTGGCGGGCGTTGCTGGTATCATCACGATGCTGCTGCTTCTGGCGGCAACCGGCAAATCAGCCCAGATCCCTCTGTGGGTCTGGTTGCCCGATGCCATGGAGGGACCCACGCCGGTCAGCGCCCTGATCCACGCTGCAACCATGGTGACCGCGGGCGTCTACATGATCGTTCGCGTCAGCCCCATTTTCGAGCTGGCGGGCAACACGTTGACCGTGGTTGCCTGGATAGGCGTCCTGACGGCGTTGATGGGAGCCACCATTGCTCTGACCAAGACCGATCTGAAAAGAATCCTTGCTTACTCCACCATCTCCCAGTTGGGCTTCATGTTCCTGGCTGTGGGCTCAAGCGCCTACGCCGCGGGCATTTTTCACCTGACCACCCATGCTTTTTTCAAGGCGCTGCTTTTCCTCGGCGCCGGGTGCGTGATGCACGCGTTGCACGGGGAACTGGACATCAACAAGATGGGTGGGCTGAAGGATAAGATGCCAAAAACCTACTGGACCTTCCTCATCGGTGCAGCGGCTCTGGCAGGATTTCCACTGCTGGCGGGCTTCTGGAGCAAGGATGGTGTCCTGTTTGGGGCCTTCGAGGATGGAGACTATTTGCTCTATGCCATTGGTTTATTCACGGCGTTTTTGACCGCGGTATACGCCTTCAAGATGGTTTTCGTCTCCTTCTGGGGAAAACCACGGGATAAAAAGCTGTACGATCACGCCCACGACGCGCCCGGCTTGATGACCTGGCCCTTGATCATCCTGGCGGCATTGAGCATCTTTGCCGGCTTGATCAATATTCCTATCCTGTTACCGGCCCTGGATGGCTGGATGGAGCCAGTGGTGCATGGTGACGAACACCACGTTTCCGTGACTCTGGAAGTGGGCCTGCTTGTGCTATCGGCCGCCGTTTCGCTGGCGGGAATCTTCCTTGCCTACTGGTTGTATGTCAGGCGGGCAGATACCGGTGAAAGCGTTAGCGAGAAGTTTGGTTTCATCTACACGCTGGCGGACAATGGTTATTATTTCGACCGGGTCTATGACGAGGCAATCCGAAAACCTTTGTGGGCGTTGGGAGGATTCCTCTATGCCGGCTTCGATGTGAACGTGATCGACCGGGCAGTTAACGGCGTTGCTGCCGGCTTTGGCTGGCTGGGCTCCGTCACCCAACGCCTGCAGACAGGCTTGGTGGGTACCTATGCCCTGACTCTCTTTTTTGGTGCTGTGGTGGTACTGGGATATTTCCTGTTGGTTGCCCTTTTCGGCTAAACCGAGCGATTCAATTGGCTTCACATGTCAAATCTAACTGATCTTCCAATCCTGTCGATCCTTCTCCTCCTGCCGCTGTTGGGAGGAATCATCTTGCTCTTCATGCCCGGCGAACGGGGCATGAAAGGCCTGGCCCTGGCTACGACCCTGTTGACTTTCCTGATATCCCTGCTGCTCTTCTTTGGCTGGCAGACGGGAGATCCCGGTTTCCAATTTGTTGAAAGCCGTCCCTGGGCGCCATCGATAGGCATCAACTACATCGTGGGCGTCGATGGTCTAAGCCTGCTGTTGGTTCTTCTCACAACCTTTTTGATGCCACTGGTGATACTCTTCTCCTGGGACTCGGTCAAAGACAATGTAAAGACCTATCTGTTCCTCATGCTCATCCTTGAGACCGCCATGCTGGGGGTTTTTGTAGCGCTCGATCTGATTCTCTTTTTCGTCTTTTTTGAGGCCAGTCTGATCCCCATGTATTTTCTGATCGGTCGTTGGGGCGGACCTCGACGGGTCTACGCGGCAATGAAGTTTTTCATCTTCACCGCTTTCGGCAGCGCCCTGTTGCTTGCCGGCATTTTGGTCCTGGGCTACGTTGGCTATCAGGAGACAGGTGTGCTGACCTTCAGTTTGCCTGCGCTGTACGAGATAGGTGTGCCGGTCGGCATACAGACCTGGTTGTTTTTTGCTTTCTGTATCGCCTTTGCAATCAAGGTACCTCTCTTTCCCTTCCATACCTGGCTGCCTGATGCCCACGTTGAAGCACCAACGGCCGGCTCGGTCATCCTGGCGGGCGTATTGCTGAAAATGGGCACCTATGGCCTGGTTCGCTTCTCGCTGCCCCTCTTCCCCGAAGCCAGCCAACGATTCGCACCACTTTTCATCGTGCTGGCCATCATCGGCATTCTCTACGGCGCCCTGATGGCGTTGGTGCAGAAGGATGTAAAGAGCCTGGTGGCCTATTCATCCGTGGCGCACCTGGGATTTGTCGTCCTGGGGATATTCAGTCTTCAATACCAGGGCGTGTCGGGCTCTGTATTGCAGATGGCTAATCATGGGCTGAGTACGGGCGCATTGTTTTTGCTGGTCGGGTTCCTCTACGAGCGTCGCCATACCAGAATGCTCGACGACTTTGGTGGCCTTTGGAAGATAATGCCCGTTTTCGCGGCCCTTACCCTGCTCACTGTCCTGTCCAGCGCCGGATTGCCTGGCCTGAACGGCTTCGTCGGCGAGTTCACGATTCTGACGGGCGCCATGCTTTCCAACGTTATCTACGCGGTCCTGGGTACGCTGGGAATCATCCTGGCGGCCTGGTACCTGCTTTGGGCGTTCACTAAGATCTTCCAGGGGCCGCTCAACAATCCAGCCAACGCGGTGCTGAAGGATCTCAACCGCCGCGAGATATTGATCATGGTTCCCCTGGTAATCATGTTTTTCGTCATCGGCCTCTTTCCCAACCTTTTCCTTGAGAAGATCAATCCTTCGGTGGAAGGCCTGCTGAGCCGCGTGGATGGACAGGCGTTGGTTCAGGAGATGGACGCCGGACCGCAGGAGAATGGCGGGATAGAACTGGTCAACCGGTAGACACCAGACATGTCGACTATGTATCACCACGAGATGGCGTTATGACGCTTCCGAACCTGAATTTCATAGCAATTCTTCCCCAGACCATTGTCATCGTGATGGCATTATTGGTGCTTTTGCTCGACGCCATAGACCGCAAAGGTTCATGGAGCCGGCCCTTGCTTCCCTGGCTGGCTCTGATCGCTATCGTGGCAGCCGGCGCAACCTCAGTTTGGCTGGCGCTGCCGGCTAACCAGCCTCAAGTCTTCCAGGATATGGCGGTGGCCGATGGCTTCGCCATGATGTTCAACCTGGTGATCCTGATCGCTGCCGGGTTTGGGGTTGCTCTTGCTTATGCCACTATTCCCAAGATAAGCGACCAGGTGGGTGCCTACTACGCCCTGCTCTTGCTGGCATTGGCCGGCATGATGACCATGGGGTCGGGCATCGATTTGATCGTGATCTTCCTGGCGCTGGAGATATTCTCGTTGGCGCTCTACATCCTGGTGGGCTTCAACCGGGAGGAACCACGCAGCGCGGAGGCGTCGCTGAAGTATTTCCTGCTGGGCGCGTTTGCCTCCGGCTTCTTTCTCTACGGGGTGGCATTGCTCTATGGGGCTACTGCCAGCACCAACCTGGTTGAGATCGCAACGGCATTGGCCAGCGACAGTAGCCTCAACGCATTCTACCTTTACGCCGGAACAGCTATGTTGATCGTAGGCTTCGGTTTCAAGATCGCCATGGTGCCCTTCCATTCCTGGACGCCCGACGCCTATCAGGGCGCACCCACGCCGGTGACCGGTTTCATGTCGGTGGCTACCAAGGCTGCCGCATTTGCAGCATTTGTGCGGGTATTCCTGTGGGCGTTGCCGTCGGCCCAGTACGTTTGGGGTTATGCCCTGGCGGGCCTGGCCATAGCGACCATGACCCTCGGTAATCTGGCCGCACTGCGACAGACCAGTCTGAAGCGCATGTTGGCTTATTCCGGCATTGCCCATGCCGGTTATGCCATGGTTGGCCTGGTGGCGGGAACAAGCCAGGGTGTTTCGGCGGTTCTCTTCTACCTCTTTGTGTACGCCTTCATGAACCTGGGTGCCTTCGCGGTTGTGCTCGCCATGGAACACCTGGGCGACAACGATGTAACACGCGAGCAGTTGGCCGGCCTGTCGGACCGGCAACCTCTGCTGGCGGCTGCCATGGCGGTCTTCATGTTCGCTTTGGCCGGTATTCCCCCGTTGGCTGGCTTCTTTGCCAAGCTCTATGTGTTTGGCGCGGCGGTAGAGGCCGGATGGATCTGGCTGGTGGTGATTGGCGTATTGAACAGTGTGCTGTCCGCTTACTATTACCTGCGGGTGACGGCGGAGATGTACTTCCGGCGCGTGCCCGATGAAGGTCTGGCACGCAGGTCGGGCAACATGCCACTGGCGGGGGCGGACGCATCGGCTGAGAGTACCTTGCTGGCTGGATCTTCGCTTGCGGTTTCGGCGGTCGTTTTCATCGCTGCTGTCGGTACCGTGTTGATTGGAATCTACCCCTACCCCTGGGCGACCTGGTTCAACGAGGCGGCACGAGCCATGTTCGGTGGCTAACAACCTGCCGGTACCGGCTCCCCAAAGTCCATTTCTATCCTCTGCCTGATCTGCCCCCACGATCATTTGCCCATCCAGTTCCGTAAACTTGATATCGTAGCGTCACCAGGACGAAGCTGGCAACAGACCGCCGGCGAATCGAATGGGGAACATGAACCATTCACCGAAACAGAGAAGGCGGGCGTGTGGTTATGCCACACACCCGCCCAGGTTCATCAAGTCAGGTTAACCCGTTGCTGGCATAGCCAGACCCGGTCAAATCGACTGGGCCTCCGGGTTTTTATCAGGCGTCGGAATCGGCAATTTATCCAGATCGAAGGGAAGCGCATCAAGATCAAAGGGCAACTCATCCAGGTCGAAGGGAAGTTGGTCCAGATCAAAGGGCATGTGGAAGCGGAAACCCCTCATGTGGTGGCCATCGTGGGGCATATTTTCGAAGTTGAAGGGCATGCCAAAGGGCAGCATGTGGTGGCCATCGTGGGGCATGTCCTCGAAGTTGAAGGGCATGCCAAAGGGCAGCATGTGGCGGCCATCGTGGGGCATGTCCTCGAAGTTGAGTCGTTTCATAGCGAAACCACTCAAGGCAACCCCGAGAAATGCCTTTTCTTCCTCCTCGGGATGTGCGCCCAGAACAGCTTCCAGGGTCAACGGATCTTCTTCACCCTGGCGCACGACCGTCAGTTCGACGCTGTCGCCCGGCTCCATGCCTGCGATCGTCTCGATTATTGCATCGGGGCCGCTGACCGGTTCGCCATCGATCTCGGTGATGACATCGGCCGACTGAAGACCAGCCAGAGCAGCCGCGCTCTCTGCCAGAACCTCGGTGACTACGGCGCCTTGCGTGAGATCAGCTTCGGGGAAATCAAAGTCAAGGTCTGGCAGGAAGGGTTGGCGTTGGGGGGATGGTCCCTCGAAACTGTCGGGATCGAAGGGCATGGCATTTTGCAGGAAACCGGCCATGGGCATGGCTGAGTATCGCACGCCGAGAAAAGCCACGCCATCCAACTCCGGGTGTTCGCCGAGCACAACAGTGATTTCTTCGGTGTCACCATCTTCAGTTGCCGCTGCGATTTCAAGGATGACACTGTCGCCAGGCTCATGGCCGGCAATGATGTCGGCCAGGTCGCTTTCCGGCGTCAAGGCCTCACCATCCAGGGCAATGATGATGGCACCGGCTTCCAGGCCTGCCGCTGCCGCAGGGCCATCGGGGACAACTTCGGCCACGAGCGTGCCGGGCTGGAAGAACTGCATCATCTCCACCTCTCCTTCGGGCATCGCGGGCAGCATTTGTGGCATGGCCTGGCGGAGCGCTGCCGCGCCCCCAAAGGGGGTCAGACCGAGATAGGGCCGGCGGTTCAACTCACCGAGTTGGACGCCGACAATCTTCACTTTGTCACCGTGAAGGACCGTGACCACCACTTGCTGGCCTTTCTCAAAGGTACCGAGTTTCCTGGAAAGTGCCAACATCGAATCGACTTCTTCACCGTCGACCTCGAGGAGAATATCTCCTCGCACGATCCCGGCGACTGCGGCCGGGCCATCGGGATCCACCTGCACGATGACCAATCCAGCGTCAGGATTGATTTCCTGCTGAGCAAAACCGACTGGGCTGGCGGCAGCCACTACGGCGCTGCCCAACAATAGTATGGCAACGGCCAACAGGGCGATGCCTGTGATAAGCTGTTTCCTCATTGATACAAACCTCCTGAATGATGTTACGTACATCGGAAGACCGTTGACCGAGGACCGCCGACCACGGACCACTTTGTCGCCGCGTCGCTGACCCCGGCTAACCCAGAAAGGGGGCTACGCACAGCCTCGACTCCTATCGCATTCCCGAGAACCGCCGACCGCCGTCTGCCGTCTTCTGATGTGCGTAACTTTCGTTCCTAAGAAAAAATCGTTCTCTCGCCAAGTGACAGATCCCTCAGGCTGTTTTTGGACGCTTGAAAAATAACTGAACATAATCGGTCTTGCCATACAGCGGTTTGCCGTTGCCGGCACCGACCAGCTCCCAGCCATCCTCGCCCAGTTGCTCCATATAGTCGTGGACAAGCGGTGCCTGGGTCCACCCTTTGATCTCGCGTCCATTGATGTAGCGTGGTCGCCAACCCTGGCTATCACAGAAGGAGATCAGCAGGTGCTGCCAGACCGTAACAGGGGTGGTCTTGCGCTGAGAGGAGGGTTTTTTCTGCGTCTTTTTGCGGCCTTTTTTTTCCGGGGTGGTCGCTGCCTGGGTTGCCGGTTGCGTTGAGGTTTCTGCCGCGGTGCCTGCCAAAAGCTCACCCAGGAGATCTGGAGTTTCCTTACGTGCCATCGTTGGCGATCCTTTCTGCAAGCTGCTGGTAATCCTGAGATCCCGCGGAACGGGGTGAATATTCGAAGATAGACTGCGCGTAGCCCGGCGCCTCCGAGAGTCGCACGTTGTAGCGGATGGGCTCGCAAGTCTGTTCGGGGAAGGTACTCGTCAACTGGCCCAGGATCTCCCCCGACTTTTTCACCCGGCGATCCATAAAGGTGGGCAGGATATAGCGCAGGATCAGCTCCTGGTGATATCGCTGGATCGTGGTCAGGCTCTGCTGGAATTCCAGTAGCCCCTGCAGCGTCATGACCTCCAGAGATACGGGGGAGAGTACCTCGTCTGCGAAGAAAAGCACGTTGACTGTCAAAACATCCCAGCCGGGCGCGGTATCCATGATGATGTAATCGAAGCGGCTATCAAGCATTTCCAGCGCTTCCGAAAGTGTGCGTTCGCCACCGAAATCCTTGCGGGCGATGAGGCGCTTCAGCCCGGCGAGGTTTTTGCCGCCGGCCAGCAGCCAGAGATTGTCTCTGACGGCGACCGTGGCCTGGTCCGGGGTGACCTCTCCGCTAACCAGCTCGGCGAGCCCCACATCAGGTTGCGCACCCAGGGATGTCCCTGCCTGGCCCTGGGTATCCACATCAATCAATAGCACCTGGAAGCCCTTCAGCGCCAACCCTGCTGCCAGGTTCACAGCAGTGGTTGTCTTTCCAACGCCACCTTTTGACAGGGCCACAGCAATTTTTCTCATTGACTTCTCCTTCAACCGCCTGGACTGAGCCGCCCGGACTTGCAAGTATACCACAGGTGTTCAACCTTTTGCATATCACACGTTGGAAAAAAAGCCGGCCGAACTTCGTTCCTGAAACACGTTACTTTATTGCAGCAAAACCGTCTGCTCACATAGAGGCGTGTGGGTTCAAAGGGCGCGCTCCGGGTTTTCGCGTCGTCGGTTGTGATCTTGATAATCCTGGAAGGAAACAGAAAATTGTCTGGCAATCGTATTGGTGAGCGGATCCGTCCCATTCTTGTTGCGCTTGCGACTTCCCTGCTGTTGGCATCGCTGTTAGTTGTCAGCCTGTTTCTGCGGCCGGCGAAAGCAGATTCGATTCAGAACTTCTCCGGCCAGCTTCCCACGGTCGCGGCGCAAACGTTGAAGGGAAAACCCCTGCCGCCATCCAAACCGGGCAGTCATCTGCCTGAGGAATGCCAGCCAGACGTTTTTGAGTACGATGACACTTCTGAATTTGCCCGCCAGATTTTCGATAACGGGGTGGCACAAACGCATAACTTCCACCAGAACGGCGACAGGGATTGGCTGATCTTCAGCGCCCAGGCGGGCGTTACCTACACCAGCACTACCTTCAATCTGATCCTGGACACCGATACAGTGTTGCAGCTTTTCGATACCGACGCCACCACCGTTCTGGCCTTCAGCGACGACCTGCCGGGCAGTCCGGAGCCATTGTCATCCCAGATTGTCTGGGATGCGCCGGCAGATGGCCTTTACTACCTGATGATCAAGGAGTTCTTTGATCGCGGCGATTGCCTGGGCTACGATATCAACCAGATTTCGACCGTTGGCCCGGCGCCAGTCTTGCTGACCTACATGCCATTGATTCTGGCAGGGGTTGTCACGACTCCGACGGAGACGCCGATCAACACACCTACCGATACGCCTACCGAAACGCCAACGCCATCGGATACGCCTACGGGCACGCCGACGGAAACACCTACCCCAACCGACACACCTACTTCAACCGATACACCTACCAATACGCCGACAGCCACAGCAACCGATACACCGACACCGACCGATACACCCACCAATACGCCAACGCCGACCAACACGCCTACGTCGACACCAGCGCCTCCGGTGACACCTGTGCCGGTGCCCGGGCTGGATTCGCCCAATGGACTGGCGGTGAATCCTCTGACCAATCGTATTTACATTTCCAGCCGCGATCTGGATGAGCTCTTCGTCATCGATGGCAACAGCAACGGTGTGGCGGCCCGGATTCCTGTCGGCGATTTGCCCTTCGGTGTGGCAGTTAACCCCAACACCGGTAAAGTCTATGTTGCCAATTTTGGCAGTGGCACCCTGTCGGTGGTGGACGGGGCGCTGAACCAGGTTGTCAAGACCTTGACCCTTGGTTCGGAAATGACGTATGTGGCGGTCAACACCAACAACAACCGGGTCTACGCGATCAGCCATGGCGCAGATCGTCTGTATGTCATCGACGGCATCAGCGATACGGTGATTCGGGATGTTGCCACCGGTGACCCCGGCTTTGGCGCCTTTGGCGTAGCCGTCAACGAGAATCTGAACCGCGTCTACGTGAGCAATCGCGATAGCCGTAATGTGGTCACCTTCGACGCTAACGGTAATCCGGTGGCGGGGCAGGTGTTCAAGCCAAGACCGCTCGGCTCTGTACCCTATACGCTGGGCTTCAATCCCAACGCCAACAAGCTTTACGTCATGGTTGCCGTCAACAACAATGTCGATCGGGTACAGATTTACTATGCCACGGCAAGCGGATTCACCCTGCTTGAGACGATCCGCGTGGATTCTGGCGGTGCCAATGGCGGCGGTGGTGTGGCCATTAACGAGACCACCAACAACGTCTTTGTCACCAATTCGGCATCCAATACGGTGACGGTGATCGATGGTCTGACCGATGTCGAGCTGTGGACGTTCCCGGTTGGGCTGGACCCCTTTGGCATCGCCGCCAATCCGGCTTCCAGCCGGATATACGTCGGCAACCGCACGGGAGACGATCTGGCGGTCATCATGGATGGCTTTTAATCAACAGGAGTTACGCAGTTTACAATCGACAATGCAACAATTGACCATTGGCTTGTCCAGGTTAGGAGGGATCGATGAGTGCTTTTCGTAAGTTATTTCCTGTGCTGATCATCTGTGGTGTCCTGTTGAGTTTGGGCGCGCTTATGATCAGCCAGACCGGAATTTCGGCCGCGTCCCCTGAGGCCATTCTTCAGGACACCCTCATCGTGCAGACCTTCGATGACCTGGATGGCAACGGGGTCCGGGATGGCGGGGAACCACCCCTGGCCAACGTCAATGTAGCCTGGGTCAATGAACACGGAGGCAGCGACTCCGACACAACCGGCGTGACGGGAGAGCTGAGCTGGTCGATGTTGGCGAGCGGAGTGTATACGGTTACTGCTGCGCCCCTGCCCGGTTATGCCCCGACAACGCCCGACGTCCAGGTTGTCTCTGTAACTTCCAACGACGATACGGTGGTCGAGTTTGGACAGTGGTACAGCGCGGCCTGCATCGACGGTTACAAAGTAGATGACTTTCACATTGGGCTCGCAGGCTGGTCAATCCACGCCCAGTTTGTCGATGGCTCAGGCCCGATCTACGGTACCAATACCGACGCTACGGGCTATTTCAGGTTCGACGGCCTGCCTTTGGGCGTCTATCGATTGTGGGAAGAGGTCCAGCCCGGCTGGTTGCCGGTCACCGCGCCCTCGTTTGAGGTGCCGTTGCTGGAAGCCACGGAGCAATGCCTGACTGTTCGCTTCAAGAACAAACAGGGGACCCCGACTCCTACGCCGGAAGTGCCGGTGCTCGATTTCTATCTGCCCGTAATATTGAAGGAATACACCATTACCCATTTGGCGCGCGGTGTGGAACAGCTTGATGCGACAGCAACTCCAGAGGGGGCGGGCTGTGTGGTTGGCCGCAAGGTAGATGACCTCCAGGTCGGATTGCCGAGTTGGGTCATTCGCTTGCAGCCTGAGCCCGGAGGGGCGGTTAGAAGTGCCTCTACCAACGGTCTGGGCGTCTTCCGTTTCGATGGCGTGCCGCCCGGAGATTACACTATCTGGGAGATCGAGGAAAGCGGTTGGGCGCCGATCGGGCCCACGGTGTTGAACATCACCGTGCAGGCGGGAGATCAATGCATCGACGTGATATTCCGCAACCGGCAGGCGACGCCAACGCCCGAGGAGCCCACGCCGACGCCTACCGACACGCCAACGCCTACCGACACGCCAACGCCTACCGACACGCCAACACCCACCGACACGCCCACGGCAACACCAACGCCAACGGCAACACCAACGACGGCGATCGTCGATATCCCTCATCCCAAGGGAATCGCTGCCAACACGGAGACCAATCAGATCTTTGTTGCCAGCAAGACGGCTGAGCAGCTGTACAGGATCGACGGCGCCACTGACCTCGTGCAGGTCTTGGCGCCCACCGGGCAGAGTCCCTTCGGTGTGGCGGTCAACAGCGATACCGACAAGGTTTATGTCGCCAACTACAACAGCAATACCCTGTCCGTGTTCGACGGTTCGACTGGAGCCCTGCTGGCTACCGTCGATTTCGCTGCTGCTGGCTATAGCAGCCCGGCCTATGTCGCCGTCGACCAAGGGCTCAATCGTGCCTATGTGACCCTCCATGGCAGCGGCCGGCTGGCCGTGGTTTCGGGCGCCAGCAATCTTCTGCTGACCACGGTGGAAGCCGAGGCGGGAGCCTTTGGATTGGCCGTCCATCCCGGCCTGCGTCGCGCTTACGTGGGCAATCGGGATACCCACAATGTAATCGTGGTCGATACGGATACCAATACGCGGCTCTGGCATCAGACCTTTGCCCCCGGCGGTGAGGTATACGCCATGGCGGTGGATGCCGGCCGCAACCGGCTGTACGTGATCTATGAGGGTCCTGGCGGCACACCAGACCGGGTGGCTGTCTATGTGACCGCCGCCAGTGGAGTCAGCCGGCTGGGCACGGTTCTCGTTGGCGAAGGTGGTCCCGGGGGAGGCATCGGCATTGCGGTCAATGCAAGCAACGGGCACGTTTTCGTGGCGAACAGTGCCGACGACACGGTCACCGTAATCGACGGACCAACCATGTCAGTGATGGCAACCGTGCCGGTGGGTGACGATCCTGGCATGATTGGCGTCAACCACCTTACGAACCGGGTATATATCGGCAATCGCGGTGACAATACTGTGCTGGTGATCTCAGACAGCTTTGTACTGCGCCGAATCGATCGATTGAGGTCTCGATAGCTTTTTTGCCGGGGCATGGCCAGCCCTGATCGGTCGGGCGTCCTTGCTGAAAGTTGAAAACGGGCGAGGACGCCCCGATCGGGAATTCGGGCAGGTCGTGGACTTTCCGGCTGCAGGATACTGCCTTCCAGGCCTGAGGAACCGGCGAGGGGGCCGGCTTCTTGGGCATCAAAATGAGGAGACCCGCTGCTGGAGAAGACGGCGGGTCTCGTCGCGTGTGGCTCTACCTGGGACGGGTCATTCGTTGACAATTAACCATCGATGATTGACACTGCCCCATTTTGGCATATTGACACTATGGTATTCCCAAGGAGTTTTCATTTTGAGCGACAATACCACGAACGCCATCACCATCCTTGGCCTGGGCCCGGGCGATCCCGGTCTGCTGACGCGGGAGGCCTGGCAGGCATTGTTACAGGCGGATGAGGTCCATCTGCGGACGGAGCAACATCCCGCGGTCGCGGGCTTTCCCGGGCACCTGGTCGTGCACAGCTTCGATCACCTGTACGTTGCCAACGATGATTTCAATGCTGTCTACCAGGCAATCGCAGCCGAGGTTGTCGCGCTGGGACGCCGGCCCCAGGGCGTTGTTTACGCCGTGCCGGGCGATCCATCGGTGGGTGAGACTACTACCCAACTCATCCGGTGGCAAGCTGAGAGCGCGGATCTTCCGGTGCGCATTATCTCCGGGATGAGCTTTTTGGAACCGGTCTGCCGGGCACTGGAGATCGATTCCCTGGATCGCGATGGCCTGCAACTCCTGGATGCCATGGTGGTGGCGACCAGCCACGCGCCCCCCTTCGACCCCTCGCGCCCAGCGCTGCTGGCCCAGTGCTACAGCCGGCCCCTGGCCAGCGACGTCAAACTGACGCTGTTGCACAGCTTCGATCCCCGGCATGTGGTCTTTGTGGTGCAGGCTGCCGGGACGGCCGATGAGAAACTGTGGGAAATGCCTCTTTTTCAATTGGATCGACGGCCCAACTTCGACCATCTGACCTCTGTTTACCTGCCGCCGGCTGGCCCGTGTGCTTCCTACGGTCGATTGCAGGAGATCGTTGCCCGGCTGCGGGCGCCCGATGGCTGTCCCTGGGACCGGGAGCAAACCCTTCAGTCCTTGCGCCAGGATCTGTTGGAGGAGACCTACGAACTGCTGGAGGCGCTCGACAGGGACGACGACGGCGAATTGCTTGAGGAGTTGGGCGATACAACCCTGATGATTGCTATGCTGGCCCAGATCGCCTCGGAGGAAGAGCGCTTCCGTTGGCCGGAGGTGATGACTCATATCAACGAAAAGCTGATCCGCCGCCATCCCCACGTTTTTGGCGACGAGAAGGTGGCTGGCACCGAGGATGTGCTGGCCACCTGGGCCAGGATCAAGTCTGAGGAACGCTCGGCTGCGAACGGGGGAAAGGCGTCGTCGCCGTTGGAGTCGGTGCCCACGGCATTGCCTGCGCTATCGCTGGCGAGCAAGTATCAGAGCAGGCTGGCTCGTGCCGGCATGGACCTCACTCTGCCGGACGGGGAGCCGATCGCCGTGGAGCTCTGGCAGATCGTGGTGCGGGGACGGGAGGTCGGGATCGATGCCGAGACCGTCCTGCGCGAGTTTTGCCAGGCAGTGGCCGGGGGAGTGGACGCCTCAATGCTGTGATGTTGGGGGACAATTCCGATCTGGGGCCAACGCATCCAACCGTGTTGGCCCGGGGTGAGAAAGCCCGGAATGACGGACCGGCTATTCAGGCTTTTGCAGTTGTTCGCCTAGCTCGATGCAGTCGGCGATCAGCGTGGTCAGGTTGGGCTCGGTGAAGCTGACGCATGGCGCTGGTTTCCGGTTTTGTTTGAAGCAGGCCAACCCCGTCCTGGGGGCTCCGGTCAGGTCAGGGTCAGGCCAAAAGCGCCTCTTCCCGCTCCCGGAAATAGGTGGCTGTTTGCATAACCATATCGTCCAGCAAGGCTTTGTCCGGCTTGCCGTGCATAGCGGGGTAGGGGTCGCCGCCCGGGCCAAGTGGTTCGGGGGTGACGAATTTGCCCGCGGCGTTGAAGCCGATCAGGTACAGCGCCATAATGATAGTGTCCAGATCCATCGACCCCTCGCCCAGAGCGCAGCGATTGCTGTCGGCCAGATGAAGATTGGCAAGCTGTTCGCCCGCATCCATCAACGCTTCTCCGATGTGTGCTTCCTCCGCCTGCATGTGATACACGTCGCCGTTGATATGAGCCACACCTGGATGGTTGACCGCAGCGATGTACTTTTGGGCGTCAGCAATGGTGTGAACAAAGCTGACTTCTGCGGAACGGATCGGTTCGATGGCCGCTTTGATGTCGTGTTCAACGAATAGATCGGCCACAAGTTCCAACGTTGCCACGCTTCGCTCGAACTCTGTTTCATCGTAGGGCTGGGGACGGCCAACCGCGCCCGGCACGACCAGCAGGTACTTTCCGCCCACGGCGGCGGTAAATTCGATTTCGCGTCGCAGGTAATCAATCGCCGCCTGTCTTTGTACGGCCCGGTTGCTCGACAGGTCGTTATCGAACGAAAACATGCCGCACACACCCGATACCTCAAGGTCATACTCGCCAAGGATCCTCAGGCTTTCATCGACCCTGTAGCCCAGGTCTGGCCCGTAGTGATTGCCATGCAGCTCGATGAAGCGGATACCCGCTTTCTGTAAGCGCGCCGCGGAGTCGGCCAGAGTTTCTATGCCAAATCCCCAGTTGCTCCAGGAGAGGTTCAACCTCTTCTCAAGCCTTTCCGGTCGACTCTTTTTCATATCCAGAAAGGCTGATCTTACTACTTCGGTTTTTTCTTCGAAATTCTGTTTCTTCACAGTTTTCTCCTTTCGGCACTGCTCACTGAGTAGGATCAACAGGAATCCAGGGGGTATCAGGATGCCTGTCGCCCTGTGCGGCAAGATGCAATCTTGCCGGGGAAAAATCGCATTTTATCCTACATTTGGTAGCATCAACGAAACTTCGGCTTTATCGGTGTCATGCTGACCGCAAAGGATAGTGTAAACTATTTTCTGTAAGATGACATCAGGCAGGTCATGGTATATCCCGTGGTGACCACCAATTCACTTGAAAGCGAGAACAGCCATGATCTACCAGGACCATTGTACCTTACCAGAGGGGTTTTTGGAACAGATCGCCATGCAAGGATTCGATTATCCTTGAGCCACGCTGTATTGGTCGACACCACACCTACATTACTCTTACAGAAACAAATTTGCATTATCCAAGTCGAAAAGTTGCTGACTTTGATCCAGATCATAGTCAGGTGATTGCTTCTGTGCTAACATGAGGAAAGAAGGTCGGTTTGCGGAAAATCAGGCTGCCCGACATTGCATTGGTCTGAATTACCAGCAGTGGGAAAGGACTGAAATCTCGTGAATTCCATGCCCAGCCTATGGCCTGTCGTCCTGCTGGCCACATTGTTGGCGCTGGCGGCCTGTAGCGGTGGGATGCCTGTTGCACAAGAAAGGCTGCCTGTGCCGACGGTGGCTTTCTCCAGCACGCCCATGCCCCTTCCCACACCTGCATCGACGAGCGCACCCGCGCATACCCCCACGTTCACGTCGACACTCATCGTTACACCCTCTCCCACATCAACGGCGACCTCACCACCCGCACCCACACCGACGCCAACGCAGGCACCGACGTTCACGCCCTCTCCGGTCCCGCCTTCTGTCACACCGACGGCTACAGATGTCTCCCTGCCAGCGACGCCTGTTCCTACCTTCACACCGGCGCCACCGCAGCCACCAGCCAGGCGCTTCGCTGCCATCGGCTCCGCCCAACCTGACTTTTCTCACCCTTGCCCAGGTTGTCCCAAGGCGCATGGCTACATCACAGGCCGGGTAGTGGATGTCGCCGGCAATCCCCTGTCTGGTGTGCGACTGGTTTGCTTCAATGACTGGCATCGTTATCCGGTCGTCGCCAGCAAAGGCGGCGGCGAGTATGACTTCCCCATCCTACAGGCCGAGGCGGTCTGGTTTGTGGTGGTTGTCGACGAACATGACCAGCCGCTGAGCGAAGAAGTTCCCGTCAGATTCAATCCACAGGAAGCTTGCTGGTATCGTCTCGAGTGGCAGCGGACCGACTGAAGCATACCGGTGCTGCATCAGCGGCACGGGCGAAAAAGTGGCAGCATTACGCTGACGCAGACCTTCGGGATGTGTGTCGTAGCGGGTCAGCGCGTCAAGTTGGCTGAGAGGGCTCCGCAGCGCTGCTGACGGGCATTGGGGTTGATGGCCCTGGGGTTGATGGATTCGCCAAAACCCGCAGAACGCTTCCTGACGCCTCCTGGGCCTATTGCAACCGCTACGAATCCCCCCTTCAACAGCAACTTGCGCCATTTGCGGCATTGGGGTAGAATAGTTATTCAAGATTGAGCGCCGGCTCTGCCAGCAGCATACTTCGCTCTAACCCTACAGCAACGAGGCACTGCCCCTACCGCAACGAAGCGACTTGGCTTCGTTTGCCCGGTAGGGTTTTTTTTCTCCCCATGAGGTGCCATGTTGATCGATTCGTCTTCCCGTTTTCCCGGATTGCCAGAAAAGCAGGGTCTCTACGATCCCCGCTACGAGCGGGATGCCTGTGGCGTAGGTTTTGTGGTCAATGTCAAAGGCCGGAAATCCCACCAGATCATCCAACAAGCCTTGACCATCCTGCTGAACCTGGCCCATCGGGGTGCGCGCGGCGCGGAATCCAACACCGGGGATGGCGCCGGCATCCTCTTTCAGCTTCCGCATCTCTTTTTCCAGCAGGTTTGTCCTGCCGCCAACATGGAGTTGCCCATGCCTGGAGAGTACGGCGTGGGCATGCTTTTTCTGTCTCCTGACGTCGCCAGCCGCCGCGCGGCAGAAACGGCCGTGGCACAAGTGGTGGAGGAGGAGGGCCAACAGCTCCTTGGCTGGCGCACGGTACCCACCGAAGCTGCCTCCCTGGGTGCTACAGCCCGGCTGGCAGAACCGCTCGTGCGACAGGTCTTCATTGGCCGCAATCCCGGCACATTGACCGCCGGCGATGCCCTGGTCTTCGAGCGCAAACTGTTCGTCATTCGCCGCAGGCTGGAGAACCTGGCGCGCCGGCCCGACTGGGCCGGCGGCCATCCATTCTACTTCGCCAGCCTCTCCAGTCGCACCATTGTCTACAAGGGCATGTTGCTGTCGGAGCAGGTCAAGGCCTTCTTTCCCGACCTGGCCGACCCGCGCCTGGAAAGTGCCCTGGCTGTGGTCCACTCCCGCTTCAGCACCAACACCTTTCCCAGCTGGGAGCGCGCCCATCCCTATCGCTACCTGATCCACAACGGTGAGATCAACACGTTGCGCGGCAATATCAACTGGATGCACGCCCGCCAATCGATGCTCGAGAGCGATCTCTTCGGCGACGACCTGCCCAAGATCCTGCCCATCATCGATCCTGACGGCAGCGATTCGGCCATGTTCGACAATGCCCTGGAGTTCCTGCATCTTGCCGGGCGCACCTTGCCTCACGCGGTGATGATGATGATCCCCGAGCCCTGGTCGAAGCACCAATCGATGAGCGACGGGAAGAGGGCCTTTTACGAATACCATGCCACGCTGATGGAGCCATGGGATGGCCCGGCGTCTATCGCCTTCACGGACGGTGCTGTGGTCGGCGCTGTTCTGGATCGCAACGGCCTTCGACCCTCTCGTTACTACGTAACCGAGGATGACCTGGTCGTTATGGCATCGGAGGTTGGCGTACTGGATATTCCACCGGAACGGGTGCTGCACAAGGGCCGCCTTGAGCCAGGCCGCATGTTCCTGGTGGATACGGAGGAAGGCCGCATCATCGACGACCAGGAATTGAAACAACGATATGCCACGCAGTACCCATATCGCGCATGGCTTGACCAGCATCTGGTTCCCCTGGAGGACCTGCCCGATCCACCGGTCATGGATGGCCTTCGGCACACCGACGACATCGACGAGCCACCGGTTTTGCTCCAGGGAGCTGTCAAGACCGGGCATCGAGCCATCGTTCAGATGCAGCAGGCATTTGGCTACACCTTTGAGACCCTGCGCGTCTTTTTGGCTCCCATGGCGGAGAAGGGCATCGAGCCTCTTGGCGCCATGGGCAACGATACACCGCTGGCTGTGCTTTCCGACCGGCCCCAGTTGCTCTTTAACTACTTCAAACAGCTCTTTGCTCAGGTCACCAACCCTCCCATCGATGCCATTCGGGAGGAACTGGTGACCTCGACCATGGTAATGATGGGCACTGAGCAGAACCTGCTGGAAACTAAACCTGAGAACTGCCATCAGGTTCGGCTGAAGACACCCATCCTGACAAACGCTGAGATGGCCAGGCTGCGGCACATTCGGGAGCCGGGGTTCAAAGCCAGGACTCTGTCGACGGTTTTCAGGCTGGCCGATGGCGGTGCTGGCCTGGAGCAAGCCCTCGATGATCTTTGCCGCAAGGCCGAGGAGGCTATCGCCCAGGGTGTTAACATCCTGATCCTTTCCGATCGCGGGGTCAGCCGCGAGTTGGCGCCAATCCCTGCGCTGCTGGCCCTTTCCGGGCTACACCACCATCTGATCCGTGAGGAACTGCGCACCCAGGTCGCCCTGGTGGTCGAGTCGGGTGAGCCCCGGGAGGTGCACCACTTTGCCCTGTTGATCGGCTACGGTGCCACGGCCATCAATCCCTACCTGGCCTACGAGTCCCTGCGCGATATGATCGACGAGGGGCTTTTGACCGGCGTCGACTACCACAAGGCTGAATCCCAGTACATCAAGGCGGTCGTCAAAGGGGTGGTCAAGGTGCTCTCTAAAATGGGCATCTCGACGATGCAAAGCTATTGCGGAGCCCAGATTTTCGAGGCAGTGGGACTGAGCCAGGCGCTGGTTGACACCTATTTCACCGGGACGCCATCCCGAATCGAGGGCATTGGCTTGAACGAGGTCTTCCAGGAAGTGCACACGCGCCACCAGTTGGCTTTCCCGGAGCGCTTCTTCAATGGCAAGACCCTTCCGGCAGGTGGCGACTATCAATGGCGCCACGGCGGTGAGCGCCACGTGCTCAACCCGCGCACCGTCCATACCCTGCAACGGGCCTGCCTGACCGGCGATCACGACACTTTTCTGGCGTTTGCCGACATGATGAACAACCAGGAAACGGAGCACAATACGCTGCGTGGCCTTCTGGCGCTCAAGCCCTGCCAGGAGCCGGTTCCCCTGGAGGAAGTGGAGTCGGTGGACTCAATCTGCCGCCGCTTCAAGACGGGGGCCATGTCCTACGGCTCCATCAGCCAGGAAACCCATGAGGCACTGGCCATTGCTATGAACCGCATCGGTGGCAAGAGCAACACCGGTGAAGGAGGTGAGGACTCAGCCCGCTTCCCCGCCATGGACCCGCTGACGGGTGAACCTGTTTCCGAAGGAGACAACCGCAGCAGCGCTGTCAAGCAGGTAGCCTCGGGCCGGTTTGGTGTTACCAGCAACTACCTGGTGAACGCCCGGGAGCTGCAGATTAAGATGGCCCAGGGCGCGAAACCGGGGGAGGGGGGCCAGTTGCCGGGACGCAAGGTTTATCCCTGGATCGCCAGGGTGCGCCACTCGACGCCTGGCGTTGGTCTTATCTCGCCGCCGCCCCATCATGATATCTACTCCATCGAGGACCTTGCGGAGCTGATCCACGACCTGAAGAACGCCAACGAGCGGGCACGCATCAACGTCAAGTTGGTGTCAGAGGTGGGCGTCGGCACCATCGCTGCCGGCGTTGCCAAGGGCCATGCCGACGTGATCCTGATCAGTGGCCATGATGGGGGTACCGGTGCCTCGCCACAGACCAGCATCAAACACGCCGGGTTGCCCTGGGAACTGGGGCTGGCCGAAACGCACCAGACACTGGTACTCAACAACCTGCGAAGCCGGGTGGTACTGGAGACCGACGGGCAGCTGCGCACTGGACGGGACGTCGTCATTGCGGCATTGCTGGGCGCCGAGGAATATGGCTTTGGCACCGTTGCCCTGGTCACTCTGGGCTGCATCATGATGCGGGTCTGTCACCTGGATACCTGTCCCGTGGGCGTTGCCACCCAGAACCCTGAGCTGCGCAAGAAGTTTGCAGGCGATCCCCAGTATCTGGTGAACTATATGCGTTTTGTGGCCCAGGAGATGCGAGAATTGATGGCCAGCCTGGGTTTCCGCACAGTGGACGAGATGATCGGGCGCACGGACAGGCTGGAGACCCGTCAGGCTGTAGCCCACTGGAAAGCCCGGGGGCTGGATCTTTCCAGCCTGCTCTATCGACCCGAGGTGCCGGATACGGTGGGCCGTTACCACCAGATCAACCAGGATCATGGCCTGGACGACGCGTTGGACAAAAAAGTGCTGCTGGATCTCTGCAAGCCAGCCCTCGATGGCCAGAAAGAAGTACGCGCAAAGCTGCCCATCTGCAATACTGACCGGGTTGTGGGCACGATTTTGGGCAGCGAGTTGACCCGTCGCTTCGGCGAGGAGGGCCTGCCCGAGGATACGATCCACCTGACCTTCCATGGTTCGGCCGGTCAGAGCTTCGGCGCCTTTTTACCGGCAGGAATCACCTTGGCCCTGGAAGGTGACACCAATGATTACCTGGGTAAGGGCCTGTCAGGTGGCAAGATAATCGTCTATCCGCCGGAGGAATCGGGCTTTGTGGCGGAGGAGAACGTCATTTCGGGCAACGTGGCCTTCTATGGCGCGACCGGCGGCGAAGCCTACGTGCGGGGGCTGGCAGGCGAACGATTCTGTGTGCGCAACAGCGGCGTCGATGCGGTAGTTGAGGGAGTCGGTGATCACGGTTGCGAGTACATGACCGGTGGCCGGGTGGTTGTGTTGGGCAAAACCGGGCGCAATTTTGCCGCCGGCATGTCGGGAGGCGTCGCTTACGTGCTGGACGAAAAAGGCGATTTTGCCGGTCGCTGCAATCAGGCCATGGTGATACTGGAGCGGCTGCAGGACTGCACAGCGGACGAGATAGCAGGCGTCAAATGCATGATAGAAAAGCACGCCGAATACACGGGCAGCGCTCTGGCCTGGCGGGTCCTGCTGCGCTGGAATGAGCTGGTAGCCAGGTTTGTCAAGGTTCTCCCCAGGGACTACAAGCGCATGCTGGAGGCCTTCGCAGAGATGGATGCCGCCGGCCTCGCCGGTGACGAAGCAGTAATGGCGGCGTTCGAGAAGAACAGAGACGATTTGACCCGCATCGGCGGACAATAAGAAAGAGAGGAGACGCTCTGTGGGAGAACCGACTGGATTCATGGAACATGAGAGGGAACTGCCGGCCCATCGTCCGCCGCTGGAAAGACTGGCAGATTGGTCGGAGTTTGATCTGCCCTTTCCGGACGAAAAACTGCAAGTCCAGGGCGCCCGTTGCATGGATTGCGGCATTCCCTTTTGTCACGCCGGTAGACTGATCAACGGCATGACCGCGGGCTGTCCCATCAACAATCTGATTCCGGAATGGAACGATCTGGTCTATCGCGGACTCTGGAAAGAGGCTTTGATCCGCCTGTTGAAGACCAACAATTTCCCTGAGTTCACCGGGCGGGTCTGTCCAGCGCCCTGTGAGGGCTCCTGTACGCTGGGCATCAACGAGCCGCCGGTCACTATCAAGAGCATCGAACATGCCATCATCGACCGTGGTTTCGAACAGGGTTGGATACAGCCGGAGCCTCCTGCCCTTCGCACCGGACGGCGGGTCGCAGTGGTTGGGTCCGGGCCGGCAGGGCTGGCATGCGCGGCACAACTCAACATGGTCGGCCACAGCGTCACTGTCTACGAACGGGCCGACCGTATCGGTGGGCTACTGATGTATGGTATTCCCAACATGAAGCTGGATAAGGGCATCGTGCAGCGCCGTGTCGATCTGATGGCCGCGGAGGGGATCACCTTTGTCACCAACACCGAGATCGGCAAGGATATCCCCGGTCAGGAATTGCGAGAGCAGTTCGACACCGTGGTTCTTTGTGGTGGCGCCACAAAACCGCGCGATCTGCCGGTCGAGGGACGGGACCTGCAAGGCATTCACCTCGCCATGACATTTTTGCGGGATAACACCAAACGACTGCTGGATGGGGGTGGCGGCGCTGTCCACCTTTCAGCCAGGGATCTGGATGTGATCGTCATCGGGGGAGGCGACACGGGTACCGATTGCGTGGGCACTTCCCTGCGCCAGGGTTGTCGCAGTGTGGCCCAGTTCGAAATCCTGTCGGAGCCGCCGGGCGAGCGTCAGCTGGACAATCCCTGGCCGGAGTGGCCTCGAATCCTGCGCGTCGATTACGGCCAGGAAGAGGTCATCGCCCGCGATGGGTCCGACCCGCGAAGCTATGACATCATGACCAAGACCTTCGCGGGGGACGATCAGGGCCGAGTCAGGGAAGTACACACTGTCCAGGTCGAATGGGTGACCGGAGACAATGGCAGCCGACCCTATCCCAGGGAGATCCCCGGCACCGAACGGGTGTGGCCAGCTCAATTGGTGCTGTTGGCCATGGGGTTTCTGGGCCCGGAGGACACCTTGCTCGACCAACTGGACGTTGCACGGGATCACCGGTCCAATGCCAGAGCGGCCTACGGCCATTTCTCCACCAGTGTGGCGGGGGTCTTCGCCGCCGGCGACATGCGCCGGGGCCAGAGCCTGGTCGTATGGGCGATCAACGAAGGCCGCGGCGCCGCGCGCGAGGTGGACCGCTATTTGATGGGGGAGACCAACTTACCCTGAGGGGGATCAACGCCACTCATTGAGCCAGCGCACCTGGCCGGGCCATTGGTTGGCGACAGCTATCGCCTGCACGTGCACTCCCGTGCCCCGCAGGACGGGCACCGGGATGCCGTTGGCCCCGCGGCGGTAGGTGATGTTTGGGAACTGCGGGTCTCCCAGTTGTGGGTTGAGCGAGCCCACCTTTTCGGCAGTCGCCCAGAGAATGAATTGATTGAGCGAGATGCCTTGCTTACGCGCCCAGGCTTCGGCCTCTTGTTTCAGTTGCTGGGGAAGATTCAGAGAATATCGCGCCATTTCACTCCTCAAAGGTATTCACTCTTGATGTTGTAGAATACATCGTTTCGCACATCGCTCCATGTGTCAATTCTCAAGCCAGCGTTCGGAAATACGGATGCGTTGAAGATGTTTCTTTGCCTGTCCACTTGACAAGAAGTCGGCAAAGGAAAGGCGCTGTGGATATTCTGGGAACCACAGCGCCTTCATGACACAGCTAAATCGATTTTCTGGCTCTATTATTGTCCGGCAGGCACCGGTCCCGCCCGAGACTGGCTTTCGGTGGGCTCGGGCAGCGGTTCGCGATACAATGGCTGCTCGAATGCAACCATGGTGGTTCCAACTATCTCGCCATTGCCGGTGATATCGATAGTTTCCAGGAAATACCAATGGTCCCTGCCTGATCGGGCTTTGCGATCGATCCAGGCATAGGTGTTGCCCCCGCTGCTGCCCGGTGTCGGGCTCGGAATGAGGGCGGCGTTCAGCCGCACTTTGCGTCCCTCCAACCCGTCAGATCGATACAGGTTGAAACCCAGGTGATCGATCTCGCTGACGGTCTCCCAGGTCAGATCTATGCCCTTTCTGCCCGGCTTGGCCTCGAAATAGGCCAAATCCACCGCCAGGGGAACGCTGTAGATCGTCTGAGTCATCGTGAATGGCTTGGCGCCATCGACCGACATGTTGTGGGCCCACAGCTGCCAGATCGTGTCGCCCCAGGCCTTGAGCTGGGAAAAGAAGGGGTCGGTCTGAATGATGTACGAATCGTTCTCGGGCGACGGTGGGGGCAATGTCAGGTTGCCTGTGCCGTTGATCTCATCCCGCAAGAACTCGACGAACTCGCGACTGGTGGTCTGGTAGTACAACGTGAGCTCCACGTCAGCGGCGCCCTCGCCAATGTTGATTGACACCTGATCGTAGCCGCCGGCGTTCTCCTCCGCAGTGAAATAGTCCTCGGCATCGTCGCCGTGCCATCGGGGAAGAATGAGCCGTTCCGCGGCTTCGTTCAGATCAAACCCCCTGGGCGGGATGCGGTTGTCCTTGTAGCGATCATCCGCCAGTACCATGTGGAAGGACTCATCCTCGCCTGTCAGGCTGCTGGAAGGATGCACCTCATAGACCAGTTCGTCCACGTAGCGCTGGTTGACCTCAAGGGGTTCAGGAATTGGCACAACAGGTAGTGAAGGAGGTGTTGGATCTATATAGGGATAATTCAATCCCTTCAAGGTACCGGCAGTGTAGTCATAGGGATTGATTTCCAGAATCAGCTCTCCTGCGGCGTCATATGCCTTGATGTTCACGAACATGCGCCGGCCTTCCGGATAGCCTGAAATCAGCTTGTGGCCGGTGTAGTTTACGATACGAAAATCCAGGTCGCCGCTGGACCGGCCGTAGGTGACTTGATCGAGGGGAATGGCTGCGGCCTGCACCAGCTGCTGCCTGGACCGGTCTACCCCATCCAGCAGCATATCAGGGTCCAGTCCCTCGCCGGCGGTCATGTCCAGCGTCAGCACAGCGGGACCCTGGTTGAACAAATCGTAGTTGGTCTGATCGTAGTTGGGGGAGCCTGGCACAGCACTGGCCAGCATCCAGGCTACCCAGGCGCTGCCGCCAGTCATGTCGTGGAACGGCTGACCACTGTTAGGATGTTCGACGCTCTCGGTCGTCGCCGGATCCCCGGTGCGATAGAGGCCTTTTCTGCCGGTACCGGCCCGGCCTTCCACATCGGGAAGGTGGCAATCCTGGCACTTGGCGATGTAGTTGTTGGCATACGAGGTCTGGAATGTGGCAGGATCGTAGGGGCCTTCCCCGGGAGCGCCTCCCTCCGCGGCAAAGGCAGATGCCATGAACTCGGAAAAGGTTCTTTCGATGTGAAAGTAACTGTAGGCCGGGTTTACTTCGGACGGCAAGGGCTCGGCCGGATCCTCTCCCAAATTCGCCAGCACCGGATTGGAGACGTCGTGACAGGAACCGCAGAAATAGCGGCTCTTGTGATAGCGGCTGTAGCCGGGATTGTGGGATCGCGATTCAGCATCGGCAAAAGGAGCTCGCTTGAAACTGCTATCTGACGTAACGAAGAATTGACCACCGCCATTCTCATCGTAATCTTCAGGCGGCTGATTGTTCTCAAAAAAGGGAGCACCGTTGAAGAACTGGATGCCCTGAGCCAGGGTGGCATCGCTGGCATAGGTGGCGGCTGCGGCTGCGGTCGACGGCGTGCCGCTGGCGTCGGTTTCATCCCAGTACTGCACCCACTCTTCGGGATCGATCTGGTCGTTGCCATCCAGATCCCCTTCGCGCGCACCGGTGGCTGTCTCATCGAAGAACGGATCCCACATACGATGGCAGAAGTCGCACTGGACCCCATCGTAGTCATCACCGGCCATCAGCGAGGCATTGGGCGGATCGGAACGTCCTTCCAGCCAGCCCTTGGGAAAATGACAGCGTTCACAGAGATCCATGGCGTTGGGTGTGCCGGTGAAGCGGATCGAGTCCTGGCCGGCAACCGTCATGGCGGCAAAGAACAGGGGGTCTCGGGCCGCCTGTGCCATCATCGAGCCTATCCAGGGGCCGACAGGTTCTACCAGATCCCCTTGATGGCAGTTGGTACACTGGCGAAGATCCTCCAGAGCCACCTGGTTGGGTTGGGTCCCTGGAATACGGACCAGGGGATCATCCTCGACGGGTATGGGGTCCCAGGCGCCAGCCGCGATCAGGGACATCGAAAAAAGTACAAGAACGAGCAACAGGATCAGTGGCGTTTTTCGTACCATGCTAGACTTCCCTCCGATGCGACATACAAAAAAAGGAGCCGATACCGTACTCCCATTATAGAGGGTGGCAGGATGTTTGTCTATGATCTGGATCATAAAGTATCAAGAGCTTTGTGCGTTGACACACTGGTTGGCCGTAGCAGACCAACCGACAACTTGATAAATTCCCCGCACACCAGGAGGAGCGACTACGTCGTGGCAGATCAACTCCAGGCTCAACAACCCATTCTGGAACACTTTCGCCTGGATGGCTGGGTGGCCCTCGTCACCAGCTATTCTGTTTTCCTTGAGCAATGCGGCTTCCAATGATATAATCGTGTCACTTATCGTTCGATCAACGGCGGAGATTGGAACCAATTCTACCTGGATACGAGGTCTACACTCCGAACGCTGATCCGATCATGTTTCGTCGGAAATTCGATCTGCCGAGAGTCATGATCGACAATTGATTCATCGGCAGATTTGTTGCTCTGAGTGGAAGCAGTTGTGTCGATGCTGACCAAGACAGCGATCTTTCAACAGCAGCTCGATCGGCCCATGACCCACTGTGCAACTCTGACCGAGCTGCCCGATGGGACGCTCCTGGCCGCCTGGTTTGCTGGCGCCTATGAAACCTCACCCGATGTGGTGATCCAGTCAGCTCGCCTCGCACCCGGGTCCAGTGGCTGGTCGACGCCGCAGGTGATGGCTGAACTGCCTGGCCACTCGGTGGGCCAACCGGTGTTTCTCAAACGCCCCGATGGCGGGCTGTGGTTGTTTTTCGTTGGCATCATGGGCAGGGAATGGACCAGCGCCCAGCCCTTTTTGCAACGCTCGTCAGACGGGGGAGAGAGCTGGAGCACACCCGGGCGGCTGATCGACTATCCCGGGCTGATGTTCCGCAGTCGTCCCGTGATACTCACAGGACGGATTATATTGCCAGTCTACGATGAGAATTCCTGGAAAAGCCGAATGATGATCTCCGACGATGATGGAAAAAGCTGGCGGTTGACCGATCCGATAAAAACGCCGCCGGGTAATATCCATCCCTGCGTCGTCCGGCTCGACGACGGTCGCCTTCTGGCCTATTTACGTACCGGTGGCAGTGGCGGAGTCATTTGGCGCACCACGTCCGATGACCGCGGTGACACGTGGCACAAACCCCGGCCAACAGAGCTTGCCAATCCCAATTCCGGTTTGGATCTGCTGCGCCTGCAGGATGGCTCGCTTGTGCTGGCCTACAACCACAGTGACCGGCTGCGAACGCCCCTGTGTGTGGCGTTAGCGACCGAGAATGAAGCCTGGGGCAGGCCACGCACCATCGAGGATGCTCCGGCTGAGTTTTCCTACCCAACCTTGCTGCAATCGCAGAACGGCACGATTCACATGGTCTACACCTATCGCCGGCAGCACATCCATCACGCGGCTTTCCCACAGACATGGTTGCATGAGAGGCAGAAGAGCGATGAACCAAAACATTGAAGGCGTGATCGTTCCCATCCTCACCCTGTTCGATGAGACCGGCCAGCTTGACGCGCCCGCGATGACATCGCTGGTCGATTTTCTGGTCGAGCGCGGAATCAGCGGCCTGTTTCCCGGTGGCACGACCGGCGAGGGACTGCTTCTGTCCACGCGCGAACGGCAACGGTTGGCCGAGATCACGGTTGAAGCGGCTGAGGCACGTGTTCCCGTCATTGTGCACACCGGCGCCATCACTACCGCCGAAACGCTGGCGTTGACGGAACATGCCCGGGCCATTGGCGCCCAGGCCGTTGCTATTGTACCGCCCTTCTACTATCATCACTCCGACGAAACCTTGCTGCAACACTTCGAGCAAGTCGCTGCTGCGGTGCCCGATTTTCCAGTCTACCTGTACAACAATCCAGCGGTTGCCAACAACAGCCTGTCTCCCGCTCTGGTGTTCAATCTGGTTGACCGGTGTTCCAACATTGTCGGCATCAAGGACAGCAGTGGATCGATAGACTACCTCGCCGCGATGACATCGCTTCGAGGTGGCGCGTTTAACACGGCCAGTGGCAGCGATGGACAGATTCTTGCCGCGCAGGCGATTGGCTGCCATGCCTGCGTGTCTGGAAACGCCAATGTGGTGCCGGAGTTGGTCGTGTCCCTCTTCGACGCCGCGTCGGCTGGTGATTTGATCCTCGCCCGCAGACTCCAGCGGCAACTCAACAAAGTGCGCCGGATCGTTGAAGATGGCGCTGATCTTTCCCTGTTCAAGGCGATAGTGGTCCGTCGCGGCCTTGCTGGTTCATCTGTTGTGCGGGCGCCGCTCAGGGAGATGAGTTCCTCGCAGATCGAAAACCGGTGGCAGGCATTGTCCCGGCTGAACCTGGTGCCATCCCCGGCCGGTGATCTTCTTTCCGAAAAGGAGGCGCCATGAAGTGATTAATTGTCAATGGCGGAGGGACCAAGGAAACAAGGACCAGGTAGACAAGGACCAGGGACCAGGTAGACAAGGACCAGGGACCAGGTAGACAAGGACCAGGGACCAGGTAGACAAGGACCAAGGATCAGGGAAACAAGGACACAAGTAGGTGCCAGGCCATGGTGCATCGGCAAACTTGTCTACTTATTTTCTTATCTACTTGTCTACTTCCCACCTATCTACTTATCTACCTGTCTACTTGTTTACTTTTCCACTTCCCACCTGTCTACTTCCAAATCATGTATCACGAAAGGAGCAGAATCATGAAACGCAATTTCACCTGGCTGGGCCTCAGCCTACTGATCGTTCTGAGCCTGTTACTGGCTGCCTGTGTGGCGCCAACTGTTCCGGCGCCCGCGCCGGCGGAGCCGGTTGCAGAAGCCCCCGCCGAGGCAGAAGCGCCTGCGGCGGAGGATGTAGTCACACTGGAATTCTGGGGCGGGTGGACAGGCCCCGACGGCGACATTATGGCAGACCTGGTTGACCAGTACAACGCCGAAAACGATGGCGTAGAGGTCACCTTGACGCGCCAGCAGTGGTCGCCCCTCTTCGATGCCTTCATCGTTTCGGCCAGTGCCGAGGAGGCTCCCGATATCCTGGCCATGCATCCCCAGGAAATGCCCCAATTTGCCGAGCTGGGTTTGCTCAAACCTTTGGACGAGATCGTCGCCCAGTCGGATGTGATCAACGCCGGGAACTACCTGGCCAGCGCCTGGGATCCCAACGTCTACAAGGGTGCTCTCTACGGCACCCCGCTCGACCTGCACATGCATGGTCTTTTTTACAACGTCGATCTGTTCGAGCAGGCGGGTATCGAGGGACCACCCGCTACCGGGGATGAACTGCTGGAGACGGCTCGCCTCTTGACGGTCGATGCCAATGGCCTGCATCCCGGTGACGAGGGCTTTGACGCCGAGACCGTCGAACAGTACGGCATCAACATGCATACCAACCATCACGCCTTCTTCCAGTGGTGGTCGCTGCTGAATCAGCTTGGTGGAACGATTCTCTCTGAGGATGGTTCAGCCTGCGCCATCGATATCGACAAGGGCACGCAGGCCTGGCAGTGGCTGCAGGATCTGGTTTACGAGCACGGCGTGGCGCCGCAAGGCCAGACCGACTATCCCCGTGATTTCCTGTCAGGACGAACGGCCATGATGATCGACGGCCCCTGGCGTATGCCATCCCTTGAGGCCGCCCAGGAGGAAACAGGCTTTAACTGGGCAGCGGCTCCCTACCCCGTGGTCTTCGACCAGCCGGCTGTATGGGGCAGCGCCCACATCTTCACCTTGCCAACCTTCGCCGATCCTGACAAGGAAGCGGAGGCGGTGGCGTTCCTGGAGTGGCTGGCTGCCAACTCCAGTGCCTGGGCCAATGCCGGTCAGTTGCCGGCTTTCGCCGCGGTCATGGAGTCGGAGGAGTTCCTGAACATGCCGGGACGTGCGGCTTTCATCGAGATGATGCCCCACGAGAAGATCTTCCCCAATACGCCCAAGTACAGCGAGATATTCGCATCCAACGCACCCACCCCCATGATGGTGATGGCGCAGAATATCATGCTTGAACAGGGCGATGCGAGAGCTGCCGTCGAGGCGGCCTGCGCGGGAATCGACGCGATTCTGTCAACCCCGTAAAGGTTGATCCAAAGACAATTGGCTGGTTCAGCCCGATTGCACCTGATTGGGCTGAACCAGCCGTCGGCGCGCTGTTGTTGAGTTTTCCGAGACCAAGATGCCAATCCTGCCCCGCCAGAACCCTTCCCAGGGCCAATTGAACGAGGGAAAAACCTCTTCCTCTCGTAGCAGTTGGCGCGCCGCTCCCTATCTGTTCATACTGCCTTACATGCTGTTCTTCGTGATCTTTCGCCTGGGCCCATCGCTGGCTGGGCTGGGCATTGCGTTTACCAACTGGGCTGCCGTGGGAACGCCCAAGTGGGTTGGTCTGGGCAATTTCGAAGCCATGGTGCGCGATCCGCTGCTCAAGGACGCGGTGCTGAATACAATCCTGTTCACGGCGCTGACGGTGCCGTTGCTGATCGGGTTGGGACTGGGGCTGGCGCTTTTCATGAATCAGCCCTACCGAGGCCGGGAGCTGGGGCGGGTCGCCGTGTTTACTCCCTTTGTGGTCATGTCTACCGTGGTGGGCGTGTTGTGGACGTGGCTGCTGGAAAAGGATTTCGGCCTGATCAACGTGACCTTCGGGCTTGACATTCCCTGGCTGGTGAGCAAGGACTATGCCATGTTGGCCATTGTGATGACGACGGTCTGGTGGACGGTGGGCTACAACATGGTGCTATTTCTGGCCGGACTGCAGGATATTCCCCGGGAGCTGTACGAGGCAGCTCGCATCGACGGCGCGGGCCGTTTCCAGCTGCTGCGGCGGATCACACTGCCCCTACTCGCTCCCACCATGTTTCTGGTGTTGATGCTGACGATCATCAATACCTTTCAGGTATTTGACCAGGTATTCGTGATGACTTCCGGCGGGCCGGGAACATCAACGCTGACTTTGGTCCAATACGTGTACACCACCGCCTTTCAGTTCCGCAAGTTTGGCTATGGTTCGGCAGTAGCGGTGTTGCTATTCGCCATTCTTGTGCTGCTGGCCTTGATCCAAACACGTGCCTATCGGCGCGGCCTCGAGGGAGTCACCGAATGAGAACGCAAGGCAGTTTGCTGCGTTTCGTCTGGTACATCGCCTTGGTGATCATCGTCATCCTGGCCCTGGCGCCGCTGATATGGATGATATCCACCTCGCTGAAGCCAGAAACTCAGATCACGACCACCGAGATCCGCTGGATACCTGAAACCATCACGCTGGAGAACTTCCAGGCTGTGCTGGACCATCATGCCATGCTGCGCTGGACAATGAACAGCCTGATCGTCGCTGTCACCGCGACCGCGTTGGTGTTGGTCCTGGATTCACTGGCTGGTTATGCGCTGGCACGTATGCATTTCCTGGGGCGAGATCTGCTTTTCCTGTTGATCCTCTCCATGCTTTTCGTGCCCATTCAGATTACCGTGGTGCCCTTGTTCCTGCTGTTTTCCAAGATGGGCTTGACGGATAGCCACGTTGCCCTGATCTGGCCGGTGGGAGCGACCGTTACGGGAGTTTTCCTGATGCGCCAATTTTTCCTGAGCGTGCCAACTGAGTTGGAGGATGCCGCGCGCGTCGATGGCGCCAACGATCTGCGCATCTGGTGGTCTGTTGTCTTACCCCTGGCACGACCTGCCTTGACTGCCGTGGCGATAATCACCTTTCTTTCTACCTGGAACAGTTTCTTTTGGCCCCTTATCGTTACTCGCAGCGACGCCGTGCGGACCCTGCCTGTGGGGATCGCCCAGTTCATGAGCCTGCGTCCCGGCATGGCCCAGGCCGCGCAAGCGTATGGTCAGTCGATGGCCGGTGCTGTCATTGCTGCCCTGCCCCCCGTCATCGTCTTCTTCGTTCTCCAGCGCCACTTCATCGAAGGCATTTCGATGACGGGCTTAAAGGGCTAAGGAACAGAGCACCCCACCATGCAAAAAAGTGAAATTGCAGCCATCATCAGTGCTTCCGACCTGCTAAAGGGCTTAACGTCCGAGGAATGTATGGTGTTTGTCGATGCCGGCAAATTACGCCATGCACCACCTGGTACCTTTCTGTTCCATCAGGAAGACTCCGTAGATGCCTGTTTCTTTATGCTGACTGGCAGGGTACGCCTGGCGCAGTTAACACCGGGTGGCAAGCAGGTGATCGTGGATATCATCTCTCCTGAACGCTACTTTGGTCTTTTCGTGGCTATTGCCGGCATGACGCACCCTGTCTCGGCAGAAACTATCGAGGATAGTACTGTCTATTGCTGGGAGACGGAAACAGTGCGGGAGTTGATGTTGCAATTCCCCCGCGTTGCGCTGAATAGCGTCGAGTTGATCGCCAAGCGCTTTGTGCGATTACAGGGCCGGGTGCAAAAACTCGCCACCGAGCGAGTCGAGCAACGCGTTGCCCACACCCTGTTGGATATATCTCGATTCGTGGGCAAAGAGATCGAGAACGGTGCAATGATCGATCTGGCGCTTTCGCATCAGGACCTGGCAGAAATGGCAGGAACAAATATCTATAGCGTCAGCCGGGTGTTACGCAAATGGGAGCATGACGACATTGTCTCAATTGGCCGCCAACGCATACTGCTTCGCAACCCAGATCATCTGCGCCTCCTCGTAGAAGGTGGCTAATTTCTTTGACCCCGGTAGAACACTTAGTTCGAGTGAGGATTTTCTCAGAAATAGCCAAAATAGTGCAGTTTGTCTGAAAAGAGTGACGCCTAGCCAGGCAGAAGTAGCATCAGTCGTCCCCCACACATGTACAAAGCATGTTGGGGGGCTTTCATTGTCCGCTGGATTATATCAAGACTCTGAGAGTTTGTCATTCTCCACGAACTTCGGCGCGTCTCCACAACTCCTCCACAATCGCCTGTTATTCTATGGTCGTCAGCGAAAAAGTCGCCGACCACTCAACTCAAGGAGACTAGGATCATGAAAACTATAAAAACACTCGCATTCAGTTTTTTCGCCGGGCTTCTAGCCCTGACCATCGTCACCGTCAGCACCCCCATCTCTGCTGAAGCAGCAACAGAAGTCGCTGCTACCACTGTCGTCCAGGCCCCCGCAGATGAAATCACCGACCAAGAAGCTTTGGACTTGCAGTTCATGGTAGAGGAAGAGAAGCTGGCCCGCGATGTCTATCTGACACTCGACGAGGAATGGAACTTCCGCATTTTCCAGAATATCGCCAGGGCTGAGCAGACCCACATGGATGCCATCCGCACCCTCCTCACCACCTACGGCGTCGATGACCCGACCGTTGGCAATGACATCGGCGTGTTTGAAAACGACGACCTGCAGGCGCTCTACGACCAACTGGTGGAAACCGGCAGCCTATCGTTGGCCGATGCCCTACTCGTCGGCGACGCCATCGAAGAAATCGACATCCTCGACCTGGAAGAACGCATTGCCGAAACCGACAAGGCCGACATCCTGCAGGTCTACGAAAACCTGCTGAAGGGTTCTGAGAACCACCTGCGGGCCTTCGTTTCCACTTATGAACGCCAGACAGGTGAAGACTACGAACCCCAGTATCTGGAGCAAGACGCTTACGACGCCATCATCAATGCGGATGCTGAAACTGGCGGCAATGGCCAGGGTGGCAGCAACAACGGTGGTGGTGGCAATAACGGTGGTGGAGGACGAGGCAAGTAACCCACACCCTTCTGACATAACCACGAACAAGGAGAACGGGAAGACTGCGAAAATTCAGCCTTCTCGTTCTCCGCAGGACTGGAAGGACAATCACTTAGAATTAACCTCCGGGACGTGGCCAGGACCACTTCATTTGCCGAAATTTTGGCGGCCGCCTTCCGGAGGTGAAAATATCTCACGCAACACGCTCTACGGGAAACCATTCTTATGCCTAAAAAAGCACGAACGAAACGACGTTTTAATAGCTGGTGGCTGATCATACCCTTGGTCATCATCGTAGCCGGCGCTTTTTATTACTTTCGATATTATGTCCCCTCCCAGGTAACCGAGGCAGCGCCAACGATGAAGACCGCCAAAGCGCGCACAGGTAACATCATCGTGAGTGCCAATGCCGCGGGTGTGATTGTGCCTGCTGAGGAGATGCAATTATCGTTCGGAAGCGCCGCCGGCCGTTTGACCGAATTATTGGTGGGTGTGGGTGATGCTGTCGAAGCAGGTGACATCCTGGCCCGTCTGGACGATAGTGATCAGCGCTTGGATGTAATGCAAGCCGAGGCGAATTTGGCCGCGGCGCAATTGAAACTGTCGGAGTTGAAGGAAGATGCTGACACCATCGCCCTGGCAGCTGCACAAGCCAACCTCTACGGCACCCGAGATAATCTCAACAATGTCAGGACGCCCGCCACTGATGCAGATATTGCCGCTGCTCGGGCTAATCTCGTTGCGGCGCAAAAAGCGCTTGTTGATTTGAAATCTGGCCTGACCACGGCGGAAGAGACGGTGTTGAGCGCCGAGTTGGAAAAGGCGACGATTGCAGTAAACAGAGCTCAGGAAGATTACGATGCCATTGCCTGGCGCAGCGATGTCGGCAAAACTCCACAGGCGCTGGCGCTGCAGCAAGCCACCATCGATCATGAAAAAGCCCTGGCTGCCTACCAGTTGGCCACGGCTCCGGCAGGTGCCGAGAGCATTGCCAATGCTGACGCCCGCGTGGCGGTGGCGCAGGCAGCTCTTGACAAATTGCTTACCCCTGCCGATAGCGAAGCGGTGGCGGCGGCTGAGGCAAAAGTAACGCAGGCAGAGGCTGAACTTCAACACTTACTCGATGGTGCAGATCCAGTGGATGTCGAGGCGGCGCAAATCGGTATCGACCAGGCGCTGGCCAATCTTGAAGCCGCAAAACTGGCCTTGAGCCGAACGGTGCTAAGCGCACCAATGTCTGGTGTTATCACGAGCAGTTCCGCCAGTGTCGGGGAAAACCTCACTGCAAGTCCGTTGCTTACCGTCACCGATCTCGATGACCTGCGCGTTGATCTTTTTGTGGATGAATCCGATACGGCACTGATCGCACCTGGCCATGTGGTGAACATCACCCTGCAGGCTGATGCCGAGACAACATTTTATGGCAAGATCGTCGAAGTTGATCCCACCCTGGTCACAGTGGATGGGGTTCCCGCCCTGCGCGCTCAAGCGACATTGGAAAATCCTCCCGCCTATGTTCGCCCCGGCATGAGCACGAACCTGGAAATCATCGCCGCAACGGCTGAAGGGGCGCTGCTTGTGCCGCTGGAAGCGCTGCGTGAACTCAGCCCTGGCAGCTACGCTGTCTTCGTGGTTGTAGATGGACAGCCGGTGATGCGAACAGTTGAGGTCGGGATTATGGACTTCGCCAATGCTGAAATCGTGAGTGGCCTGGAAAAGGGTGATGTTGTCAGCACCGGGGTCGTCGAGACCGAGTGAATCAGCCCACAACCCCAATTAACGGAGCTTCAGCGAAATGAGCCAACCCCTGATTGAGTTACGCAACATTTCCAAAGTATATGGATCGGGCGAGATAGCGGTTAGAGCCTTGCACGATGTGAATTTAACGATCGATACTGGTGAATTTGCCGCTATCATGGGCCCTTCAGGCTCAGGCAAATCCACATTGATGAATGTGCTCGGGGCGCTGGATCGTCCAACTGAAGGGCTTTATGTTCTGGATGGCGAGGATATCAGCGAATTGAACAAGGATGAACTGGCGCATATTCGTAATCGCAAGTTGGGTTTTGTTTTCCAAAGCTTCAATTTGCTTCCGCGCCTCAGTGCTTTCGATAACGTCATGCTTCCCCTACTGTATGACCCAGAGTTTATTTGGACAGATAGTGAGTTAGAGGAGCGAGTGATGGCGGCTCTGGAGTCTGTCGGTTTGGCAGATCGAGCTGATCACAGACCCAATGAGATGTCCGGTGGCCAGAAGCAGCGCGTCGCTATCGCCCGGGCGCTTATCGCCGAACCACCTTTGATCCTGGCAGATGAACCCACCGGCAACCTGGATACGCGCTCCAGTGAAGAAATCATGCAGATACTACACCGGCTACACGATAGCGGCCATACGATTGTCATGGTCACCCACGAGCCAGAGTTAGCAGCATATACGCAGCGGGTCATCTGCGTGCGGGATGGTGTGATCGTCTCTGATGACAAGCAGGGTAGTGGTTGCACCACACCCGTGGCGGCAGGGAGCGGACAATGAGTTTTTCTAGAACTTTGCGCACCGCTTTTTCGTCACTGGTCAACAATAAACTGCGTTCCTTTCTGACGACATTAGGCATTATCATCGGCGTTGCTTCCGTTATCATCATGGTGGCAGTAAGCGCCGGGGCCGAGGCTGTGATCGCCGAACAGATCAACAGTTTGGGCGCGAATCTCATTATCGTTTCGGCTGCCCGTGGCACCCCTGGTGCTGCAAAAACGCTGGTCTATCATGATGCAGTGGCCATTGCCGAACAGATTGGAGGCATCTCTGGCGTCGCTGCCGAGCAGGCTCCCTCTCCGCAAACCGTTAAGGCGGGAAGTTCAGTGCTCGAAGTTGATGTTTTGGGCACGACGGTCGGTTTTCCCACCGTGCGAGATGCGCCAGTTGCCGATGGTCGTTTTTTCAATCAATCCGAAGTGGACGGCGCTCGCAAGGTCGTGGTTTTGGGATCCGGTATTGCCAACGAATTGTTTGGTGAAGAGTACGCTGTGGGACAGACGATCACGGTTGGGAACACGCGCTTCACGGTTGTTGGCGTCATGGCCGAGAAGGGAAATGTAGGAGGCATTGACTACGACGGACGCATCTACATGCCCATAACTGTCGTATTCCAGAAATACGTTACCAGTCAGCTCGCGAGTGACAAAGTGAGAACCATTTACGTGCAGGCCGATAGCAAGGAAACGATGGATAACACCATTTTGCAGATCGAATCGCTGATGCTGCGCCGACATGACGTGCCGGCAGAAAAGCCGGATTTCACCGTGCAGACACAGCAAGATATCATCAGCACCCAAGAAGCGACAACCGAAGCGTTCCGAGCTTTACTGGGCTGGGTGGCAGGCGTCTCTCTGCTTGTTGGAGGCATTGGCATCATGAATATCATGCTGGTGTCCGTAACTGAGCGCACCAGCGAGATAGGCATCCGCCAGGCTGTCGGCGCGACACCAGGTGATATACGACGGCAGTTCCTTATCGAGGCCTTGGCGTTGAGTTTGCTCGGCGGTTTGGTCGGCATCGCAGGAGGCGTGGGGGGGGCCTGGCTTTTCGGCGAGATGGGTGAATTACGAACGGTGATTGTGCCAAGCTCGATTGTTGTCGCCTTCTCCGCTGCTCTATTGGTGGGTGTATTCTTTGGCTATTTCCCCGCCAACAAAGCAGCACAACTTGATCCGATTGAAGCACTACGACACGAATAAGTAAGGCGCCACTGGCGCGACTTTATCCTACGGAGGATACATCCATGAATGCAAAGAAACTAACACTCGTCTTGATACTGATCGTCATCCTATCTGCTCTGACAGCTTGCGGTTCTTCCGACACAGCCGAAACGACAACTGTCGGAACATCCGCCCTGTCTGATAACTACGCTGATGCGTTGCCAAACCGCACGCAGCTCATCGTCGGCATACTCCAGTTGGAAGGAACTGATCAACAAGTCACCCAGGAACAAGCTCGTCAACTGTTGCCATTGTGGCAGGGTTCTCGGGCGCTACAGCGCACTGGCTCTGGTTCACAGGAGGAAGTCGCCGCGGTGTTGAATCAAATCGAGGATGTACTGGAGTCTGAACAGATTGAGGCCATTCAGCAGATGCAACTCACCCGACAAGATCTCCAGGACACGGCCAGAGCCTTTGGTTTGGCGGTCGGTACTGGTGAAGGAGCGGGAACAGGTCCCGGCGCTACGGGAAAACGAGGTCAGGGTGATGGCCAACCACAACGAAGCGGCCCAAACACCAGTGAAATGCTGCTGGAACAACTTCTGGCCGTATTGGAAATCCGGTTGCAATAACTACAGAATCCACATCTCTCAATTATCCAAACTATCAGGAGAACATCATGAAACTATCCAAGATCATCATTATCCTAATCATTGCCACCACTCTGCTTGCTGCCTGCGGCGGCGGAGAGGCCGAGGTTTCCTCGACTGAGCAAAGCTCACCATCCGCAGTAACCAGCGATTCTGTGGCGCTTGGCGAAGACTACCAAGATGCTCTCACGCTGAAGAATCAGATTATTTTGGGCACACTGCGCCTTGAAGGAACCGGCGATGCTGTGACCGCCGACCAGGCTAAAACTCTGCTACCTTTTTGGCAGGCCTATCGCTCTCTGACCGAAAGCGGCAACGCTGCTGTTGAGGAGACTGAGGCTGTGCAAGATCAGATTCTTGACGCCATGATCCCTGGGCAAATCGCTGCGATTGCCGTAATGAAGCTCACCAACGACGATCTGCAGACCTACTATGTCGAGATCGGCGTTAAGGATCCGGTGGATGAGAGCGCAACGCCCAATCCTGATACCACCGGTGTGCCGATGAAAGACCTTTCTCCAGAAGCGAAAGAGACCGCGAAAGCGGAGCGCGGCATCGTTTCCTCCAGCTCGGGTCGTGGTGTGATTATGATGGATAAGATCATCGAGCTACTTGAGAGTAAGTAACTGATGTTACGCAGGTAACAGTTGGCCCGCGGACGGCAGCCAGAAGACTGCGGACGACAGACCGCTTCCAGAAGACCGCAGACAACGGACGGCAGACCGCGATCTGTGGTCGGTTACAGGCAGGCGGTCAGCGGTCGTCGGTCAGAAGACGGCAGAACTGCGTACATAAATAAGTAATACTGGGCGAATTGCGCATCATTGGCGATAAATCCGACAAAAGTCGGCGACAACCGTTCCCAACCCCTGTATAATGGAGCTTAAATACTCAATTGAGCAACTCGGCCTCCAGGAGGTGGTGACGTACAGAACGCTACCTCCTGGAGGCCGCAGCTAATTTCTTTAACTCTATAATTCAGGAGAAATATCAAAATGAACCAAACGAAACTTTTCCCCGACTGGAAAGACACGATCGTCTACGGCAGTGATGGCCCAGAGCCGCAAATCCTGGTGGCCGACGAAAAAGCCAAGATTATCCTGGCCGGGTTAGAGCCGGGGCAAACAATCCCGGACCATGCCGAGGCGCAAGCCATGTACCATTTTCTCGAAGGAAACGGCTGGATGATCGTTGGTGGCGAGCGAATGCCGGTCAGCGCTGGAGCTACTGTGGTTATGCCGGAGGGCGCAGTGCGCGGCATGGAAGCAGAAACGCGTCTGGCTTTTCTGGCTGTTCGCATCTCATAATCACTCGCGTTACGTGGTAATAAGCTCCAATGCACCACGTACAATCATACAATCAAAGGAACCAAAAACATGTTTAGCCAGAAGCTACAAGATGGTATCAACGATCAGATTAATGCCGAACTGCATTCTTCTTACATCTACCTCTCCATGTCGGCCTTCCTGGAAGACAAGACCCTGCCTGGGTTTGCCCACTGGATGAGATTGCAGTACGAGGAGGAAGTGCTTCATGCCATGAAATTCTTCGACTTCATGAACGACCGTGGTGGCCGGATCAAACTGCAGGTCATCGAGGCCCCGGCTGTCGAGTTTGGAACAGCGCTGGCCGTATTCCAGAAAGCATTGGAGCACGAGCAGTACATCACCGGCCGTATCAGCGACCTGTATCAGTTAGCTCTGGCAGAAAACGACTACCCGACCCAGGTCCTGCTGCAATGGTTCATCGAAGAACAGGTCGAGGAAGAGAAGAACGCCGGTGATGCTGTGGCCCAGCTCGAACTCATCGGCGACTCCGGTCTCGGCATTCTTATGATGGATCGAGAAATGGCCGCCCGCCAGGCTGTACCCGCAGTGGAACCGGCAGCGGCATAAATTCGACGAAAGACCGCGGACGACAGACGGCTTCCAGAAGACGGTGGTCCGCGGTCTGCGGTCCTCGGTCGGTAGAACTGCGTAACATCCACTACTGGATTTGGTTGTTTTCAGACAATGCTTAATAATCATGAATTGACTCGCAAATCAAAAACACCCAATTCAAGATGCATAGGAGAAAACATATGTTGTCTACAAAAAAACCGCTCCGTATGGTTTTCATTCTGTCAGCGTTGATACTGTTGCTGGCAATACCGGCCGCTACAGGCGCCGCAGGAGAGAATGGCATCGTCAGCCCCGAGGATGGTGCTACGATCAGTGGTAGTGTGGAAGTGACAGGCGTGGCTGCGGACCCGAACTTCGAAAAGTGGCAGTTGGACATCCTGGGCGACGGTGATGAGGATAGCGCTTCCTTCATCGCCCTTGGCGAGGAACAGGTTTCAGAGGCAGCTAAACTGGCAACGGTTGATACGACCATGTATCCTGATGGCGCTTATACCTTGCGCCTGCGTGTGGTGCGTAACGACGGCCAGTACGACGAGTACTTCAGCAAGATCACCATCGCCAACAGCTAGAAGGTTTTCTACACCGGTGTGATTCCGGTATTCGGAACACCAATCCCGATGCGCGCTCTGTGCGCATCGGGATTTTTTAGTACATCTGCTGAGCGAAGCCGAAGTATGACGCTGACAAACGCAGATTCTCGCTGATCAAAAAAAGGAGATAAAAAAAGATCAGCGGCAATCTGCGCCGTAGGTCTGCGTAATCGGCGGTCCTCTGCACAGTCTTTGGCAAGGGGCACGGGTTGGGAGATACAGGAGTGGTTCATTTTTTTGAATAACTCCCGCGAACTTGCAGTAGCGCAAAGACAGTTGCGCCTGTCACGGGTATGCTGAATGAATGACAAAATCCCAATGGATTTGTGACACCATGGGCTTTTCCTCCCGAGGCCGCTGAAATCTGAAATGAGAAGGAACACCTGTCAATAAAATGAATGAAAAACGGTTTCCGAGGTGGTTGGTCATCCTGCTGATCGTTATCGTAGGTTTCGTCGCTCTGTTCGTGCTGCCCTTTGTTTCCTGGCTCATTGCCGATGAAGGTCTCAACCGTACAGCGCACGCCGATTTTTGCGGCCAATGCCACTCGATGGAGCCGTTTTGGGCCTCCTATCAGCAAGATATCCATGGTGGCAGCTCACAGTACGGTTTTCAGGCTTCATGCACCAATTGCCACCTGGATAACAGCAGTTCCACTGCCTATTTTTACAGCAAGGCAACGAAAGGCCTCCATGACCTTATGGTGGAGACCTTCAGTGATACGGAGCAAATCGACTGGGAAGCAATGCGGGAAGATCGTGAAGAATACACCTATGATTCGGGCTGTTTGAGCTGTCACAACAACTTACTCGACTCCACCCTGAGCAACTCAAAGGCTTTTCTGCCCCACCGGGAATATTTCTCGGGTGAAACTGAACAAAAATGTGTTTCATGTCATAAACACGTTGGGCACAAAAATCTGTCAGATTATATCAACAACCCCACCGCAGCGTATTGAGGAGGAACTCAATGGTATCCCGCAGCAAATGGATCGTCCCGATTCTTATCCTTCTGGGATTGTTAGTAGTAGGTAGCCTTGGCGCCTGCACATCGGAGTACGCGACCGCTCCCACCAGCCAGGAACAGGCCGCTGAACCAGCGCCAACGGCTGTTCCGCCTGCCCCCAAGACCATTGTGGTTGAGGTGGATCGAAATGCCGGCGATCTGGCGGTCAACGAGAATCTCGCCATCACGCGCGGCATGGATGAAGTCAGCCAGCAATGTATTGAATGCCATAATAGAGAAGATCCCGGCATCGTCAACGATTGGCGAGCCAGCCGGCACGGGCATGTAAGCGTTTCCTGTCTGGATTGCCATGCCGTCGAAAAAGATGACCCCACGGCCACACAGCATGAAGACCTGGAGGGCACAGACACCTATATTTCCGTGCTGGTGCCGCCCAGCCGTTGCGCCGATTGCCATCCCAACGAAATGCAGCAATTCGACAGCAGTGGCCATTATCGCGCCGCTTTGCAGGTCGAGGCCAAAGATGGCATGCAAACGCTGATGCATGTGCATGAAGGACAGAATCATCCTGAGTTTATCAATGCCACTCAGGAGACAGGCTGTATGCAGTGTCATGGCCAGCGAATCGAACTGGATGACAAGAATGGTCCTATATCTGAAACCTGGCCCAATGCCGGCATCGGGACCATTTACCCGGATGGAAGCGTCGGCAACTGCACTGTTTGTCACACCCGGCACAAATTCGATATTGCCGAAGCACGCAAGCCGCAAGCCTGCGCATCATGCCACCTGGGTCCCGATCATCCCGATATCGAGATATTCGAAAACACCAAACATGGACAGATATACGATACCGAGGGTGAAACATGGACGTGGGATAGTGCCCCGGATGCCTGGGAACCTGGCGATTATCGGGCCCCCACCTGCGCCACCTGCCATATGAGCGGCATCGGTGAATTGAGTACGACCCACAATGTCTCTGACCGCCTCTATTGGAATCTGTGGGCCAAACGCTCCGCAATGCGCGATTCAAACGATCCCATGAGTGCGTTGACCGGTCAGGGAGAAGAGGGTCGCGCCAAGATGGAGATGGTATGCGGATCCTGCCATACGCCACGCCATACCACCGCCTTCTTCAAGCAGGGTGATGGCGCCGTGAACCTGTACAACGAAAGCTACTACGACCCCGCCAAGAAGATGCTGGACGAGCTGAAAGAGAAGAGTTTGCTGAAGGGCAACCCCTGGGCCGACGAATTCCAGATACTTTACTACCACCTGTGGCACCACGAGGGACGCCGCGCTCGCCAGGGTGCGATGATGGGAGGGCCCGACTGGGCTCACTGGCACGGATTCTTCGAGCTTCAGCAAGATCTCTATCGCATGCAGGATATCTACGACTACCGGCTGGAAACCGGGCAGATCGAAGAACCCTAAACCGCTTTGCCCCTTAGCGCATAAGATCGTATCGAGACCCCAGGCGTTCTTCCAGCGCCTGGGGTTTTCTTCTTCAAGAATTCGCGTCACCACTTCGGCAAGCTCAGTGCAGGCTCTGAACGGCTTAAACCTTCAACTCGCATGACCAGTAGGTCACGCTACCAGCGTGACATCTGTAGTACACGTGGACGTAAATTCTCCAATAGTTGTCACTTAGCGTCATTCCCGCGGTCCCCGTGTCCGCGAGGATGATTGCGGGAATGACGCTTGTGAGCAACCTCATCCACCGAGCGAACCTGTCATCCCGATGCACCTGGCGACCCAGACAGCACAGCGAGGTGCTTCGGCTGGTATTGGCCGCTCGAACCGAGATCGGATTGCCAGCCACGGTTCGTCTCCTATTTTGGTCTCGTGCCAGACCCACTCAGCAGGACGATTGATCGAACCCTGGGTTACCTTTACGCCCGACCGTACTAAAGCAATGCCACTTTGAAACCAAGGGTTGGATGGGAACGGCATGTTCGTTCCCCCTAACCCCCCAAAGGGGGGAACTCCGGTCACATCACCCCCCTCTGGGGGGCCGGGGGGGGCTGT
>JAYELL010000032.1 GCA_034717495.1 Chloroflexota bacterium
CTACACCGACCTGTGGGAGGAGTTGTACGAACCAGCCTTCAATCAGGACGACTGGACGGTATCCGACCCTCGTCTTGCTCCCTGGAAGGATCTCACCCCCGGCTGGCAGCGGCATGTGGCCCTGCGCACGCCCTTCGAACGGCGGCAGGCGCTGGTGGAGATCGATGTGCTGGCGGCCATGGCCCTGGACCTCACCCTGGAGGAATTGCTCACCATCTACCGCGTGCAGTTCCCCGTCCTGCAAAAATACGAGCGCAAAAAACGCTTCGACCAGCGGGGCATGGAAGTGCCTATGAAAACCGTACGCGGCGAGATCGTCGTCAATGAAAGCAAGCCCGAGTTCGCCGATATGGTGGAGCCTTTCACGCCTGTCGATCGTGAGGCCGATTATCGCCGGGCGTGGGGGGTGTTTGAGGAGCGGCTGGCGGAGAATGCCGGAGAATCGGCCTGAGCGAAGCAGCAGGCAGCCTGCCAGGAGCAAACGGAGGAGGTTAACAGGGCACAGACCGTGACTGACACTGCGAGACAGCCGAGGCTCGGGGAGGCTGTCGTGGCAGTCTCAAACCTGTGGATGCGACACCCGGCCCGAACCACGTCCGTTTAGAACTCGTGAAAGTCGGGCTAACCGAATACGTCATCCCCGCGCAGGCGGGGATTCAGGTTAAGCACGCCTGGGGCCCAGCGAAAGTGGGCGTGACGGAAGAAGTGATTTTCCATCCTGAGCGCTTCCGGTGGGCGCCGCGGGATGGTGACTCGCTTTGAAATACTGGTAATTTCGGGATAACTTGGGAATTCATATCATCACAAGGGCTAACCCAATGATCAAACTGCTTCGCACATCGGATGTGCAACTCGATGCCCCCTTCACTTTTCTGGGTGAACGGGGCGCCCGGCACCGCCAGCAACTGCGGCAAACCTTTGCCCGCATCGTTGAGCTTGCCAGGGAAGATGGCTGCCATATGCTGCTCATCGCCGGCGACCTGTTCAACGACAACCATCCATCCCAGAATAGGGCGATCGCCGCTGGTTCGTGGCGCTTGCCCGCGGCAACATGCAGGTGGGCCTGGTGGAGAGCGATGAATGTCCCATCCAGCCTGAGGAAATCGCCGCCACTCGCATGCCCGGCGACGACTTGAGGTTTTTGAACTGGCGCAGGAAGTGATGTTGCAGGCGAGGGAGACCACCATGCAAAAGGCCGAGAAAGTCCTGGGTCCCAACGTAAGCCAGTATCTGGGAAAACTTACACTGGGCAATTACACTCAGGCGACGGTGGACGGTGATCTGACTATCCAGGTCAAAGACCCGGATCACCCCGACGGATTTGCGGCTCCTGGTCAGCTATCCAAAGGCACGCAGGATCAACTCTACCTGGCCGCACGTCTGGCGTTGGTCGATCTCATGTTCCCCGATGCCACACCGCCGATCTTTCTGGACGATCCATTTGTCAAATTCGATCCCGATCGCCGCCAGGCCGCGGTTCAACTCTGCCAGACCATTGTCCAGGAGCACCAGGTATTCCTGTTCACCTGCTCCGATGACTATGACGGCATGGGGAAGATGATCCTGATGCCGGCGGACCGACCTGAATCATGATCCCACTAACCGTCGCCGAGCAAATACACACCACGTTGCTTGACTACCTGCTCACCACCTTCAATTTCCAGGACGAGGTGGTGAGGGATGAACTCCTGGCCTTTTTGCAGGACCGGGACAACGGCCTGTTCAAGGGGCCCTACGTCAACCTGCGGCGGCCCTACCGGCGGGCCACCGAGGACGCGCCGATTCCCCTGGATATCCAGCCACCGTTCCTGCCCTTCGTGCACCAGATGCAGGCCTTCGAGCGTCTTACCGCCCAACAGGGCAACGTGCCGCAGCCCACACTGGTCACCACCGGCACCGGCTCCGGTAAAACCGAGGCCTTCCTCTATCCCATCCTCGACTATTGCCACCAGCATGTGGGCCAGCCCGGCATCAAGGCGATCATCCTCTACCCCATGAACGCCCTGGCCACCGATCAGGCCGGGCGTTTATCCAGCATCCTCTGGAACGACCAGCGCCTGCGCAACCAGGTGACAGCCGGCATCTTCATCGGCGGCCAGCAGAAGAGAGCCCGCAAGAACATGGGCCCCGACTGGCTCATCGACGACCACAACACCCTGCGCGAGCATCCCCCCGACATCCTGCTGACCAACTACAAGATGCTGGACTTCCTGCTGCTGCGGCCGCGGGACCGCTCCCTGTGGTCGGGCAACGAGCCGGACACCTTGCGCTTTCTCGTTCTGGATGAACTGCATACCTATGACGGCGCTCAGGGCACCGACGTCGCCTGCCTGATCCGCCGGCTCAAGGCGCGCCTGCGCACGCCTGAAGGCAGCCTGTGTCCTGTGGGCACGTCGGCCACCATCGGCGGCGGCAGCGAGCAGGCGTTGGAAAAGCTCACCGATTTTGCCAGCGAGATCTTCGGGGAAACCTTTGACCAGCACGCTGTCATTCAGGAAAGCCTGGTGCCGCTGGATGAGTTCCTGCCGGAGCAGCCCACCCTATTCGACATCCCGAGCGATGTCGACGGCCTCAGCGAGCGCCCAGGGGAGACAGCCGAGGTCTATGCCGAGCGCCAGTGCCAGCTGTGGTTCGATCAGTCGCTCGATCCCTTTGCCCTGGGTGAAGCGCTGAAGAGCCACAACTTTCTCCACACCCTGCTGGCCGTAACCAAAGGCGAAATCGTGGCGTGGGAGGACCTTCGAACGCGCCTGGGCCGCTGGGAACCGGAGGTCGCCGAGCAGCCCGAAGAGGAGCAGGACCTGTTGCTGGCATCCTTTCTGGCGCTGATTGCCCAGGCCCGCGCGCCGGAAAGCGCCGGGCATCCCGCGCCGCTTCTGACTCTGCAGGTGCAGCTGTGGGTGCGGGAAATGAGCCGGCTGATGCGCAAGGTCGGACCCGATCCGGGGTTTTTCTGGCGCGAGGATGTGGCGCTGGACCAGCTGCCCCGGGGATTGCCGGCCTATTTCTGCCGGGAATGCGGCCACAGCGGCTGGCTGTCGTTCATGCGCGACGGGGACACTCGCATCAGCGATGAGCTGCGGGATATCTACAACGCCTACTTCGAGCATCACAAAAACAGCCGCTATCTGTACCCTGGCCAAAGCCCCGGTCACCTGCCTGGAACCGGCCTGAATCTCTGCCCCGACTGCCTCTGGATCGGGCATGACGAGCGTTGTCCCGAATGCGACGCAGAGACCTTCCCGGTCGTTCTATTCCACGAGACGAGCACACCCGATCGGGCCGGCCAGCCGCCCCGGGATCTGCAGCGCTGCCCGGTTTGTGGCACCGACAACGCCCTGAGCATCGTCGGCTCCCAGGCGGCCAGCCTCTCCTCGGTTGCGATCGGCCATCTCTTCACCACCCCTCTCAACAACGACAAAAAGCTGCTGGCCTTCACCGACTCCGTGCAGGACGCCTCGCATCGGGCGGCATTCTTCAGCGCGCGCACCTATCGGTTCAGCATGCGCGCGGCCATCCAGGCAGCGTTGAGCGACCCCACTGGCCTGGGCGACGGCAGCGATCCAGTTGTCCTGAGCCAGTTCACCGACCGGCTTCTGGCCTACTGGCGCGCTCGCTGGAGGCAAACTTCCAGCCCTGAGCAGCGCATCGCAGCCACCTTCATGCCGCCTGACCTGAAGGAGATGCCCAGTTACGTCGAATATATCAACGGCAAACCGGGCCCCATGCCGCCTGACCTGCGTAACGATCTCGCTAAACGGCTCTCCTGGGAAGTGGCCATGGAGTATGGATTCAACGCCCGCCTGGGCCGTTCGCTGGAGAAAGTGGGCAGCTCCGCCGCCTATATCGATCCAGACAAACTCGACCCGACGGTCGAACGACTGGCGCTGATCCTGCGGGAGGAGATCGCTTTGCTGCAGCGGGTGGACGACGACAACCTGCGTCATTTTGTGCTGGGCCTGCTGGAGCGCAGTCGCATGCGCGGCGGCATCGCCCACCCCTTGCTGGCGAAATACGCCAACGAACAGGGCAGCTGGTATATGCTGAGCAAAAAGATGCAGCCCTTGCTCTCGCCCTTTCACAAGCGCTCCCCCCGCTATCCAAAATTCCTGACAGATTCGAGCAAGCGCGACGTCTTCGATCTTTACCTCACCCGCGGTGTCCGACGCACCTGGTATGTGGACTGGGCGCATCGGGCACTGTCGTCGTACCTGGGGATTCAGGAGATCAACGAAGTTTACAGGGTCACCGTGTCCAGGCTTGTCGAGGCTGGCCTGCTGCGCTCCTACGGGCGGGGCAACGACCATGCCTACGGCCTGGACCCGGCGACCATCCTGGTGACGACGCGAACGGCCAGCATCTGCTGCGATGTCTGCAACCAGCAGCACACGGTGCCCGCCAGCGAAGAGGCGCACTGGCTGGCACAGACCTGCCTGAGCTACCAATGCGACGGGCATTATCAGCCGGACACGCGCGGCCAGCAGCATTACTACCAGGCGTTGTACGAGCGGGGCGAGGTGGAGCGGGTCTTTTCCCACGAGCACACGGGCCTGCTCAGCCGGAAGGAGCGGGAGCAGGTGGAACGGGAGTTCAAGAACCAGGAACGGGCCGACGCCACCAATCTGCTTTCGGCCACGCCCACGCTGGAGATGGGCATCGATATTGGCGACCTGTCGACTACCATGGCCATCTCCGTGCCACCCTCCACCACCAACTACCTGCAGCGCATTGGCCGGGCGGGGCGCAAAACGGGCAATTCGCTGGTCCTGACCCTGGCCAACGCCCGGCCGCACGATCTCTACTTTTACGACGAACCGTTGGAGATGATCGCCGGCGTGGTCACGCCGCCAGGCCTGTTTCTCGACGCGCCCAGTATCCTGAAGCGCCAACTGCTGGCTTTCACGATGGATATCTGGACAGCGACCCATACCAACGTGAAACGCCTGCCCCGCAACGTGAAGGAGATGCTGCGCGTATACCCCAAAGGAGGGTTCCCCGAAGATGTGCTGGACTTCTACGAGGCCAGCCGGCAGGAGCTCATCGACGCCTTTCTGGAGATGTTCGGGCCGGTGGTGAGTGCAGAGAACCAATCGCTGCTGCGGGCCTGCGCCCTCAGCGATGAACTGCCAGCGGCGGTGCGTGACGCCATCGCAGAGACCGTTGAAGAGCGCGATGAGCTGCGCGCGGCCTACAAGTCGGTTAAGCGCCAGCACGACCAGATCGAGGCCGACCCGGCTGAGTACCAGGAGCCGGAAAAGGAGTTGCTGCGGCTTGAGCAGGAGATGAACGTGTTCATCGATATGATCAAGCGCATCGAGGGCCAGTACATCCTCAATTTCTTCACCGACGCCGGACTGCTGCCGAACTACGCCTTTCCCGAGAGCGGCGTCAAACTGCGGGCCATCATCACCGGCTTCAAGGTAGACCAGCAGGAAAGCGGCAAGCGCTATTTGGTGAAGGAGTATGTGCGCCCTGCGGGACTGGCCATTCGTGAGCTGGCCCCCTTCAATACCTTCTACGCGGAGGGGCGCAAACTGAAGGTTGATCATGTGGAGATTCCAGGCCGGGACAAATCTGTGGAGCAGTGGCAATTCTGTGATCAGTGCGGCTACATGGAGCTGGTGCAGACGCACCACTACAGCGCCTCGTGCGCGAAATGTGGCTCCTCAGGCTGGGCCGATGTTGGCCAGAAGCACAACATGCTGCGCTTCCAGCAGGCGTCGTCGTGGTCGGATCAGTATGAGAGCCAGGCGCGGGACGACACCGACGAGCGGGAGCAGGCCAGCTATCAGACCGAACACTTTTTCCACCTTCGCCCGCAAGATTCCAGCGGTGCCGTCCTGATCCCTAATCTGCCCTTCGGCCTGGAACATTTTTCTGAGGTCACGCTGCGGCAAATCAATTTTGGTCCGGTCGAAACGTTTGGAGCCAAGATCGAAATCGCCGGACAGGAACGCCCGGTGCAGGGATTCAAGGTGTGTCGGGATTGCGGCGCGATCCAGCCGTTCATGGTTGACGAGCATCAGTCGATACAGGTCAAACACACTCGCTCATGCGCATCCAAGGCGGGCAAGGGGCAGGTCGAGTGGGAAGAGATCTACCTCTATCGCGAGATGAGCTCCGAAGCGCTGCGTATTCTCTTGCCGGTGTCGACCACGCTCGTCTCGGAGAAGCTGGAGACCTTCGCCGCTTCTTTCGCTCTGGGATTGCGCCTTCACCTGGGCGGCGATCCCGATCACCTGTCCATGTGGTCGCACACAGAAGTGGGATTGGATGGCGTTCAGCGCCGTTTCCTCATGGTCTACGACGAGGTGCCCGGCGGCACAAGCTACCTGAAGGACCTGACCGATCCGGACACCTTCCGCGACGTGCTGCAACTGGCGCGGGACGCCCTGGCCAGTTGCTCCTGTCGTCTCGACGGGGGTAAAAAGGCTTGCTACCGCTGTCTCTATTCCTACCGGCAAGGCAACCATGAGCTGCTCTCCCGGCAACTGGGACTGGAACTGGTACAGCAAGTGCTGGCCAACTGGTCGCACGTGGAGAGGGTGGCTACCCTCACCGGAGCGGATCTGCACAGCGTGTTGGAAAGTGAGTTGGAGCAGCGTTTCGTGGATGCGCTGGCCGATTGGGCGAAGGACAGCGCCAGCGTCTCGTTCTCGCCGCTCATCTACAACGGGAAGCGCTCCTGGCTGCTGAAGATCGGCGAGCAGGAATGGGTGGTGGAACCGCAGGTCTGGGTCGGAACCGATCAGGGCGTGGAAATCACCAGCCGTCCCGATTTTGTACTCTGGCCTCACACTGCAAGCGGACGAGGCCAGCGAGCCGTGGCTGTCCTCACCGACGGCTTTGCCTACCACGTTCTGCCCCACCGCGCCAGCGGTCGGGTCGGCGACGACCTGCGCAAGCGCCGGGCCCTGGTGGAGTCCGGTCGATTCTGGACCTGGTCGATCACCTGGGACGACGTGGAAGAGTTTGCAGAAAAAAAAGCTCTCGAGACGGGCCCGCTTCTCGGCACGGTGCAACGCCAACTGCTCAGGAGGATGGCCGGTGGGTCGCCCTGCCAGTGGCACAACGCCAACGCCGTGCGGCAACTGCTTGATTACCTGTCCGCGCCGGCAGAGGATGATATCCGCGCGTATGCGGGTGCCGTGGCCGCCTCCTTGCTGGATCAACGGCCACCGGTGACTGCTGACCTGCTGGCTGGCATGCGCACAGCCCTGATCACTGAGCCTGCACCGCCCGACCTGGACATTCCCTACGGTGCGCCCGACGGTGACCAGATGTATGGCATCAGCGAGCACCTCTTCAACCAGCGGCTGGTCACTATCAGCCAACAGCATCTGCAGCAGCGCCAGGTGGATGCCATTGCCGTCACGCTGCGGCTGGATGATCGGGCGGATGCACGCGGAAACGACGTCTTCAAAAGGAGCTGGCGGCGCTTCTGGCTGTTCGCCAATATCTTCCAGTTCCTGCCGCTGTTCGCGGCTGCCACTTCAGAAGAGATCGCCCGGCAAGCCCCGGCTGCTCCTGCTGAGCCGGAAGAACAGCCGGCACCCGGCGAAGTGCTTTCCTCGGAATGGCAGGACGCATTCGACTACGCCGATCCTGCCTGCCGTTCCTTGCTGGACGCCTGCCATGCCGCCGGCCTGCCTGCGCCGGTGGTTGGGTATGAACTGGCCGATGAGGCCGGTCAGGTCGTCGCCATGAGTGAACTGGCCTGGGAGGCAGCGCAAGTGGCCGTCTTCCTGCCCGCGCAGCAATCGGACCGTGACGCATTTCTGGCGCAAGGCTGGGGCGTGCATTCCAGCGACGATCCCGATGCCATGTTGCAGGCATTACAGCGTTCTGATGAGGTGGCCTAAATGCCAAAAGTCGCACTCTCCGCCGATTTCCTGACCGCTTTCGCCGGCATCCCGCGCGCTCAGCAGAAAAAGGTGCGCGAGTTCATCACCCGCTTCGAGGCGAATCCCACCGCCGCCAGCATCAACTACGAGCCCATCCACGATGTGCGGGACGACAGGGTGCGCACGGTGCGCATCGACCTGGCCTACCGCGCCATTGTTGTGCATCCGGACCAGGGCGATGTCTATCTGCTGGCCTGGGTCGATCATCACGACAAGGCCATGGCCTGGGCGCGCAACAAACGTTTCGAGGTCAACCCTGTCACCGGCGCGCTGCAGGTGATCGACACCGAGGAGCTGAAAGAGGTGCAGGCGCGGACCGAAGAACGCGTCGAAACCAGGGAGTTGGAGGATTACGGACCCTTCGACACCTTCAGCGACGATGATCTCCTGCGGACGGGTCTGCCTGCGCCCTTATTGCCGGCCGTACGCGCATTGCGATCGCCGGACGAGCTGGACGGCCTGGAGTCGTATCTGCCTGAGGAGGCCTGGGAGGCGCTCTACTGGGTGGCCAACCTGGACTATTCGATTGACCAGGCGCTGGCCGAGGTGTCTACTGCTCGCCAGCCCGAAATGGTGGACGTCACCGACCTGGAAACTGCCCTGCAGCAGCCGGACAGCCTTCGGCGCTTTGTAATGGTGGAATCGGCCGACGAACTGATCGACATCCTGAATGCGCCGCTGGAGAAATGGCGGGTGTTTCTGCATCCAAGCCAGGCCAGGCTCGTCCGCCGTCATTTCAACGGTCCGGCGCGGGTACTGGGCGGCGCAGGCACCGGCAAAACGGTAGTCGCCATGCACCGGGCTCGCCATCTGGCCGGGGAGGTGTTCACGGCGCCGACGGAGCGCGTCCTGTTCACAACCTATACGCGCAACCTGGCCACCAACATCAGCGAAAACCTGCAGTCGTTGTGTGGTCCTGAATTCAAGCGCATCGAGGTCACCAACCTGCACGCCTGGGCGGTTCAGCTCATGCGATCGCAGGGGGTTCGTATAGCCATAGCCAAAGACGAGGAAGTGGACCGGTGTTGGGAAAACGCCATCAGCGCCGTTGGACAGGACCTTTGGGATCAAGCCTTCTATCAGAACGAATGGAAGTACGTGGTGCAGGCGCAGGACATCTCGGAACGCAGCGAGTACCTTCGGGCGCTACGGCGCGGCCGGCGGGCACGACTGAGTCGACCACAACGGGCGGCGGTCTGGCAGGTCTTCGAGGAGTACCGGCGGCAGCTCGACCGGCTGGGCAAGACCGAGTGGATCGACCTGATCCGCCAGACACGGCTTTACCTTCAGGGTCAGGGCGACATACTGCCCTACCGTGCCATTGTCGTGGACGAAACGCAGGATTTACATCCGGAGGAGCTGCGGTTATTGAGGCAGATGGTCCCGGAGGGGCCCAACGACCTCTTCTTTGTCGGCGACGCCCACCAGCGCATCTATGGCCGGCCGGTCGTGATGAGTCATTTGGGCATCAACATCCGCGGGCGCGGGCGTAAACTGCGCATCAACTACCGCACCACCGAGGAGATCCGCACCTGGTCGATCGGCGTGCTATCCGATGCACCGGTCGATGATCTGGATGGGGGCGCTGATTCGTCGGCGGAATACGTTTCCCTCATGCATGGGCCGAAGCCGACGGTCCGGCAGTTCTCCTCGCTGGACGAAGAAGTAACGTTTCTAGTCGGGGAGATACAGGCGCTGGCCGACTTTGGCCCGCTGGAACACATCTGCATCGTCGGCCGCACCCATAGTCAGTTGATGGAGGATTACCTGGCGGTCCTGCGGGAAGCGGGCATCGACCATCTCTATCTGCAGGCTGACACGCCCGAGTATGTGAGTACCGGTGTGCGGCTGGCCACCATGCACCGTGTGAAGGGCCTGGAGTTCCCGCACGTGTTCGTGGCCGGCGTGAATGATGGCATCGTGCCGCTGGCATGGCACACGCGGACCTATGATGAGAGTGAAAAAACCGATTCCGAGATTCAGGAGCGGTGTTTGCTGCATGTCGCCTCTTCCAGGGCGCGTGAGACGTTGACCATCACGAGCTATGGCAGGCCGAGCCGGTTTGTGGAGGGGACGAGAAATGCTTAGCTGGCGCTGCGGTGACGCTTCCCCAAATCGTCGCCAAATCGAAGAAGGCGAATAGGACCATGCAAAACTATCCAGGATTGGACCGGGACGAATCGGGTGTTATTGAGGCGCTTGACCTGATCAGAGAGGGACTTGCTCACCTGGAGGAGTACGACAGGGCACCGTCGAGCAACGATGGTCAGTCCTTTTCGGAAGAGGAGAAGATCTGGCTGAGGAAGGCTTTAGAGTGCTTTCAGGAGGCTGAAGAATTCGCGCCATACCATGAATCCTGGCTCTCGTTTCAGATTGGCTGGTGCAGTCTACCCTTTGTGGATGACCCACGGATGAAGGAGCTCGCGGTCAAGGAACTCGGAATGTCTGCAGGTGGAGAATTCATTCCCGGATACGTCGCGTTGACCCTACTCTTGTTGGACGACCTTGGTGAATCGTTCGATCCAGAGCAGTCGTGGGCCGATTACCACCTGTACAGAGAAAAAGGTAGTGCACTCTCTGCAAAGATGATGGAGAAGATAAAGGAACGTTCGGACTTTGAATCTAAAATGGAGTCGCTGCGCACTATCAAGGGAGAGATGGATGCTCTCAAAGCGTCCAAGACGCCTCAGATAAAGATCGTTGAGTATTTTGAAGAAATCACTGAAAGCGATGAGTTTTTTTACTACCTCGAGGGGTTCCTTACGACCCTTTTTGATGGGCGTCTTGAAGTGAATTACTTTTCGACTAAGAAGTGCCTGCGACGGTTTTTCGGGCAATTGAAGGAATTGGGCCGGATTGTGCCTGAGGACAAACGGGCCTGGTATTTCAACATAGTCGGAATACGCATGAGTGATGACACCGAAACGGGCCAGGAATGGTATGCAGAGGCGGTCAAGTGGGAATCGGGGGATCCGGAAGATCTGTTTCTTGCGAACACCCACCTGGGTATCTGCCTCTACTATAATGATGGTAACAACGGCGGGGCAATAAAAGCCTATCTCAAGGGATACGACTATCTGCGACAAACCGAGGATCCAGCGAAATGGTTTTGGTACTGGTTTCCTTACTTCTACCTGGGGGAAGATTTCGATCCAGGTGAAGCGCTACCGCAGTGGCTGGAGCTCATAAAGAATTCAATGAATCTTGACCCGTTCGACGATCGACTATCAGTAGACATTAGTAACGGCCAACTAGCGGACCAGGCTGAAGCGGCCGGCAGGCTATTGGTAAAACGGGACGAGCATGCGCTAGCGGAGACGTATCTCCGGCGAGCGGAGCAATTCGATCCGTCGCGAACCAGTGTTGTCCGCTGGCTGGCGGAGAGTGCATTGATGCAACAGGAGTGGTCTCGGGCGTTGGAACACTACCGGCGACTGGCCGACCTCGGAGCGACCGATCAGTTGGAAGCCTGGGTGATTCCGATGCTGGAGCTGGCCGTCGACCAGGCTTTAAATCGCCAGGCGCGCGACGTGATCCTTACCGGTATCCCTCAGTTGCTGGCGGGCCAGGAGCTCTTGCTGGACGAGGTGATGGTGCAGCGAGATCTACTGCAGCAGGTGGCGGACGCCCAACGGCGTGCCCAGAGGCAACTTACGCAACGAAAAGATGAGGAGCGAACTTACGATGACCTCTTCGAAAATCTGCACAACCTGGTACAGGAGGGCTCAAGGATTCAGCCGTCGTTTTGGCGCGCAGCTCACGGTCGCGTGCTCGTTGAGTTGGGAGAGGAAGTATACGGCAATTTGGAATCGGATTCGCAGCATTTTCTGCTAACGGCAGAGACCTTCTACCACGCCAGCCCAGATGTGGCGACCGACATCGATTCAGCCCTGATCGCCGTGGAATACGCCAAGGTGGTGGAGAACGAGCTGAAGAAGCGCTTGCTTGAGGAACTGGTGGTTTATCTGACCAAACGGAAATACTCCGGCGCGTTGCAGGGGAGGAAGCAGATAAAGAAGTATGGTAAAAATGGCTGGTCAAAGCGGTTTGAAGACCTGGGCCTGGGGGACATCGGGCAACTCTTGAAAAAAGCGGGCGATCACGATCCTGCCAACAAGGTGGTGCTTGCGTATGTGAAAACGTTAGGGTATGACGCGGCGTGGCTGGAGCAATTGGGCAGCGATGTCTTCAAAGTCGCCGACGAATACCGCAACGGCGCGGCCCACACAAAGGGGCTCGACAGGGCGAAGGTTGAGGAGTTTCGTCACCTGTTGTTTAGGGGAAATCTGCTGGGAAGGCTTGTCGAGATAGGTCGACAGGTCGAGGAAATGGGCAGGCAGGCGTGACGCGCCTGGTTCGGAATTGACCAAGGAATCCATCGGCGTTGCGAGCTGTTACTAAAACCGCGGACTAAATCCTTGATCCGACGTTCCCATGTGTCATTACATCGCGTGATGGTGAAGATTGCGGCATCGACGCCAGTGCCCGTATCGTGTAAATTCCCCATCCGAACCAATCAATCCCGCTTTGAGACCGTCTGACACTGTATTCCAAGGCCGTTTGGCGTTCTCCGAAATGAGCAAAAAAGTCGCGTCGAGGGCAAGCTGAACATTTAGCACTAACGAAGGGCTGACATTTCTGTTATTCGGCAATAACCAAGATGCCCGAGCCATCAGCTTCGGCACCCCTGCATACTCTCCTTTTCACTCCCCCCTCCCAGCTCAGACGGATTGTGTCGCCAAATTGTTCGGAACTCTGTAGTAATCGTTGATGATGCCGCCCAGCACTTGGCGACAGGCGACAGGGCCTGCAAGATCAGGTGGGGTGCGCGGCATGGGCGACTGCTGAGCCAAGCCTTGATGCGGTCTCCGGGAGTTGTAGTAGTCGACGAACTCGTGGAGCACGCGCCTGAGATGGTCATCACTCCAGATCAAGAGGTGGTCGAGACACTCTTCTCGAGCGGTACGCACCCACCTTTCGGCGTGGACATTGGCGTTGGGTGCCTGGAAGGGTGTGCGGATGACCGATATCCCCTCTGACTCGAACACAGCATCGAATGATAAGGTGAATTTCTTGTCATTGTCCCTGATCAAGCATCGCAATTCTGTATCGGACTCACGCTCATCCAGCAGCCACAAAGTGTTCCGGCGCCAGCAGGCGGTCCGTGAGGTAGCTTGCTGTGTCACCCAAGCACCATCTGGGTGTTCGGTAATGCCCGCCATGTAGACTCGTCGAGTTCCCAGCTCGATGAAGAAGAACACATACAGCGTTTGCATCCGAATCGTCTCCACGGTGAAAAAATCGCAGGCCAGTAGTTGCTCTTTGTAGTGCTTCATCAGGGTTCGCCAGCCTATCGAACCAAATCGCACCGGCGCAGGCAAGATGTCGTGCGCTTTCAGGACATTGCGCACGGTACTGATGGATACATCATAGCCCAATTTCTGCAGCTCGCCAGCGATCTTGCCATAGCCCCATCGGGTATTCTCTTCTGCCAGTTGCACGATCAGTTCGCTCAGTTCATCGCTAATCGGTGGTCTTCCGCCTTGATTCACCGGCGTCTGCGTCCACTTTCGTCGCACCAGTTCCCGGTGCCAGCCGATCACCGTCTCTGGCTTGAAGATGCGTATCACCCTCCCTAGTTGACTGGTCGTCAGGCACCCTCGCTTTTTCAGAGTCGCCGCTAACACAGCCAGCGACCATTTTTCTTCCTTGCTCGGCCTCACCACCTGATTGTTCTTACGCCCCATCACATCCAATTGCTGGCGTAGAACCAGGATTTCAAGATCTTTTTCATCTGCTGATATTCGTGAGAGGCGCAGTAGCTCAAGCAGCGTCGAATACAACTGCGCAAATATGTACCAGATCATGCCTTCATCCTCATGTATGATTCGGGTTTGAAGGTTGGATTATACCGGCTACAAGGCCGATTCGGCACGTTTTCGAGCACCAAATGGCATCACATGAGGTTTTTACAGGGTACGGGAGTTTGATGCGATCGAAGTTGTTGAGCTTGGGGCGTTTGCTCTGGCGTTAGAGGATAATGAGTTGCTGGCGCAGCAGGGCGTTTTCGGCGATGAGATCGGCTTTGCTGCGAGTCAGGTCGGCGGTAGCACCACGCACAAGGGAAAGGGTATTGGGTTTGAGCCGGCGTTTGAAGTGAAACTGCACGGCATCGAGTAATCGACGGATGTTTGATAGCATGTCGCTGCTGCTCCCGTTTTGGAGATGTGAAAGCGGGAGGATAGCAGTTTGTCGCCTGCAAATCAAGCGAAGGGAGTGCTCAAATCAGAACGGATGTACCAAGTAGCCAGCACGGCCGTTCGCATGCGAGGACAACAATAGGACGCAAACAAATGCTGACAAACACGGATGGAAGCAGGATGATGTCAGGGCAAGCGAAATCCCGCCAGAGGTCTGACGTAGCCCAGATCAGGCACCCGTTTCACAAAACGGCCATCTGCGGTCACGTACAGCGTGGAAAGATCTTCGGCCACCGCAGCGAAGAGGGCATCGTACACCGGCGTTTCATGCTCACGGGCGATGGCCACAGCTCGATTCAGCACGGAAGTGGTGGGCGCCAGCCAGGTCAGGCGCATGGCGAACAGGCTGTCCACCGCCTGCTGCACCTGTTCGGCGCTAAGGTCTTTCATGTAACGCATGACATTGGCGAATTCAGTCAGCGCCAGGTCAGGCCCCACCAACTGCACGTCACCAGCCAGATAAGCGCTGCGAATGGCCAAAGCCACCTCAGCATCCACTTCATTTTGGCGATACCATTTGATGATGACGGAAGTGTCCACCACCAGACGTTGTCTCCTCATCGCCGATCCCGCCAGTGTCGCAAGACGTCAGTGCTATCGGTCACCGTGTCTGTGGCCGCTGCCGCCAGTTGGTCCTGGATGGAGACAGCCTGCTGCACTTCGGGCAATTCGCCCGGCGCTAAGGCCCCTTGCTGTGCGCGCAGGTAGAAGCGCACAGCTTCACGTAAAAATCCACTACGGCTGCGCTGTTCGGCCCTGGCGCGACGGTCGATTTCTTCCAAAAAGGTTTCAGGCATTGAAATCATCACTTTAGCAGTCATCTTTTTGATCCTCCATGCGTGTATATGGATAACTTCATAATATCTTCATATCTTCGTTACGTCTTTATTATAGCTTATTTCCGTACTAAGTCAATAATCAACTTTCACTCACTGAAGATAGTCCTATGCCCATCGTTCGCTTCCAAGAGACTCCCCGTCAGCATGCCCAGCGTCTGGGCGTAACGCTGACCTTCACCGACAAGCGCCGTCGCACACTGGTTGCGCATCTTACGTGATGTCTCCTGCCTGCAAAAACGCCAAAATCCGTCGTGCTGGATGCCTCCGCCGCGGACATCATGCGCACCTTGGCGGTGGCGCAGGGTGAATCGAATCCAGAAACAGTTGCTGAGGGTTCTGAATTTATCATCTATCTCGTCCCCACCGTTCTGCCCCATGCTGGCTACCAAGCACATCCGTTCGCTTTTGGAGGATGTTGCCGTCGGATAGTAAGAGAGAACATGATCAGTGCGCTTGGGTCGAGCGACTCCAATTGAGCAGTTACATGGTCAAAACAATGTTCCACCCCAGCAACAGAACGACGAAATGCAACAATTGCCATGCACCTGGCGTGCGAAAGCAGCATTAGAGCGCGTTGACACCCCTTGCTTTGGCCCCCAGTAGAAAACCGTGCCCCTTTGCCCTTTCGGGTCTGCGCTCAGGCCGCGCGGCGGTAGTCGTGGTGTAACCCTCCCTGCACAGGAAAAACCACGACTTTGCCTGTCTGCGGCCGCTCTGCGCCAGACGGGGCGGGTATGTTCTGGTCCAAACCTTGATGGTGTCGAGCCTGATGGTAATAGTTCAAGTATTCCTATGTGACTCCCTGCAGGTGGCGCTCCTTGAGGATCAGGACATGGTCCAGGCACTAGCGACGAAGGCTGCCGAGAAAGCGTTCGCGTTGGGAGCGCTAATTGGCGTGCGAATTTCTATGATGCCCGTCCCTGCTGCCACTGCCGAGAAATGCCCTCCGAACTTGGGGTCATTGTCACGTATCAAATACCTGGGTCCTTCGCCCCAGGGCGTGGCTTCCCGCAATTGCCGCGCCACCCAGGCATCGCTTGGGTGAGAGGTGACGGCAACATGCACGATACGGCGGCTGGCATGTTCAATGATGAGAAAGATGAAGAGGGAGCGGAACATGATGTCGAAGACCTGGGTGAAATCACAGGCCCAGATGTGGGGGGCATGGTTCATCAAAAAGGTGGCCCAGGTCTGACCTGAAGGGCTTGGCGTATCATTACGTGCCATATACTTCTGGACCGTGCGTTTGCTGACTTTGATGCCCGGTTTGAGGAGTTCGCCCCGAATGCGTTCCGCCCTGTGTTTGTCAAGTGAAAACGCGGCCATTTGCCGAATGAGTGAAATGGTCTCAGCAGGGATTCTCGGTGATTGTGACTTGGGATTGGACTTTCGTCGCCAAATGAAACGGAAGAGTTCACGATGCCAGCGCAGAAGGGTATCGGGTTGCACGATGAGCAGCGCTTGCTCCCAGAAAGGAGTGGCGCGAGCGAGCAACAGCAGTTTGATGCGATCGAAGTTGTTGAGTTTGGGGCGTTTGCTCTGGCGTTGGAGGATAATGAGTTGCTGGCGCAGCAGGGCGTTTTCGGCGATGAGATCGGCTTTGCTGCGAGTCAGGTCGGCGGTAGCACCACGCACAAGGGAAAGGGTATTGGGTTTGAGCCGGCGTTTGAAGTGA
>JAYELL010000033.1:0-26791 GCA_034717495.1 Chloroflexota bacterium
AGTCCTTGCCTACGCCCGCGACCGTGATGCTGACTTTCTCGTCATGGATGCCTGGGAAGCAAAGCTGCGGCCCCAACTGAGCTTTTTGATGCTGCCCCAAGAGGCTCCCCCGCAGCTGCGCTATCTTTCGACCGTCGGCTCCGGACCTGATGACGTGGTCATCTATCAGTTCCAGGAGTCCTCGCCATGAAACGCGACCGGCTCATCGCTCTCGGGGTTTTCGGCCTGGGCTTGCTGTTCCGCTTGCCCTGGGTCCTTCAGTCGCGGACAGTCCGTTGGGACGAATCCGATTACCTCATCCTGGGCCGCAATCTCCTGAGAGGCGACGGTTATCAGGTCTTCGGCACCCCGGATCTGGTCTGGCCTCCCGGTCCCCCCGCCCTGGCCGCGTCCGCCATGGCCCTGGGCGTGCCGCTCGATTATGCCTTACCGGTCTGGCATCTGCTTGCCGGCGCGCTGGCCTGCGTGGTGCTCTTTTATCTGGCCCGGGATGTCACAGGAAACGAACTGGTGGCGTCGATCGCAGCCGTGCTGGCTGCCGTTTCACCGGCCCTGGTCGTATGGCCCCTCTACTGGGGAAGCCTCAGCGAATCTGCCTTCCTGCTCTGTTGGTTGAGCGGACTCTGGGCATCATGGCGGGTCATGAGAGACGGGGGCAAACTGGCAGCTTCTCTGGCAGGCATTGCCTTCGGCCTGGCCTACCTGATCCGCACCGAGGGCCTCTTCTGGTGGGCGCTATTCCTGCTGATCGTCATCGGTGCCGCCATCAAAAAGCGCCAAAGCTGGTCGGTGCCTCTGCTCTTTGCCGCCGGTTTTCTGCTCGTTGCGTTGCCCTATGTGGCCTATCTTTACGGCCATACAGGCCGTTTCATGCTGACCGGCAAGACCGGCATCAACCTGTTGATCAGCCCCTACATCAGCAAGCTCGGCGGGGTTGGACAGGACTACGCCGCCGCTCTGGATAGCACCGGCCAGGAAATCCTGTGGCTCTCCGCCGAGCCCTTCGATTTCAGCTACATAGACTTCCTGCTGAGCGACCCGGTCGAGGTCTTGCGGCAGATTCGACGAAACCTGGACCTTGCCAGCCAGGCCCTGAGCGGTCCCCTGCTCGGGTTGGTCTTCCTGGCATTGGCAGGCCTGGGCTTGTTTGCGCAGCCGTGGAGCAGGCGACGTCTGGCGGGCGAGGCGTTTTGGCTGGCCAGTCTGCTGCCGCTGGGTTTGTTTTTCATCTCCAAGGTCGAGACCCGCTACCTGGTGCCGGCCATCCCCGTCCTGCTGGTTTGGGTGGCTCAAGGCATCGTTACCCTGAGTCAATGGGCTGCAGAGACGTGGAGATTGCTCCTGCATAGAAAGCTTCCCCAGGGTCTGGTTGTTGCTTTATTGCTCACTGGTCTGATACTGATGGGCCTCCGGGAACAGATGACAGTCAATAGCGAACAGCAGGCAGGATTGACACCCTCCCACAAACAGGCGGGGCTGTGGCTTGCTGAACACAGCGAACCGGGCGCAGCAGTCATGTCCCGCAATCCCCAGATCACCCTATACGCCGACCGCCCCCTGGTCGCCTTTCCCAAAGCGAACTGGCAGGAGGTGCTCGCCTATGCGCGGGCCCGGAACGCCCGCTATCTCGTTACCGACGACTGGGAAATCACCCGGCTTCGTCCCCAACTCAGTCCCCTGCTGGATCCATCCCAGGCGCCGCCGGAACTCGAGTACCTCACGAGTTTTTCCGACGAACAAAGAACGACCTTGATCTACAGCCTCGAGGATTGAAAATCGCTCCGGTATTTGCCCGCTTCGCCCGGAACACGTATACTATGCCATCCGTAAGCGCCCAATCCCAATAATGAACGTTTTGTAATGCCATGCAGCGCTTTGTTCATCCAATTCTAAGCTTTTTCTGCTATACTGGCCCAGTGTGCAACCCACCTGGGCCAATCTGCAAGAAGCTCGGGAATGGTCCTGATCAAGTACCGAAGGAGAAAGAAACCTATGGAGAACAACAAAAAACCCCTGGCAAGACATGCGCCTCTGCTGATCGCCTTGCTGCTGGTTGTGGCACTGGCGGTACCGGTCAGCGCCGGATTCCAGGCCAGCAATAGCAGCCCGGACGCCGTCCAGGTTGCGCCGGCCCATCAGGAAAACGATGATCTGGAATGGGAAGTGGTGCACGACACACCGGGTATCTACTACTACAGCATCTTCTTCCCGACCGACCAGGTGGGCTACGCCCTGGGTGGTCCCAGCTGGTACATCAACGATCTGGGTTCCGGACCCTCCTTTATCTCGAAAACAGAGGATGGCGGCCTTACCTGGACGACCACCCAGATCCCCGGGCCCAATAAATTCATGCGCGGCCTGGCCTGCACCGACGAAGACCGCTGTTATATCGCCGGCGGTAGTGTCCCTCCCTACCGGCACATGCGCACAACCGACGGTGGCCAGAATTGGGGCACCCTCAACGACCTCTCCGGCTGGACCGGTCTGCTCTGGACGGCCGGCGCCACCGGCGTCGACAATACCGTGCTGTTCGGCACAACGGGCTACTACGACGGAGCTGGACGGCGAGCGAATTTCCTGCGCTCCACCGATGGTTTCACCTTTTTCGCGGTAGGCAACGAAGGGGAGTATCAACAATTCGATATCGATTGTCCGGTGCCGGGCACCTGCTATTCCGCCGCCAAGAACAACACCTACAAAACCGAAGACGATGGCGCCAACTGGGACCGCATCCCCGTCACGGCAAGCCAGTACTATGGCGTGGGTTGTTCCGATGCCAACACCTGCTGGCTGGCCGGAGCCTACAACAAGATCATCTACACCACCAACGGAGGCAGCTCCTGGCAGAATGCCTTCGTCGGCGCCGGCGGCGGCAACCGGCCCCGATTCTGGAATGTAGCCATGCTGGAAAGCAACAGTGGCTACTCCGTTGGTTGTACCAATGCCGAAGCGAGCATGGATGAGTGCCTCGGCCAGGGCATGATCTATCGCACCGACAATGGAGCAAGCTGGGAGAACATCCCCTCCCCCTCGCAGGCGGATCTGATGGACATCCACGCCTTCAGCATGGATGAGATCATCGTGCTGGACTGGGAGGGCAAGATCTGGCGGGGTGCCGTGCCACCCGAGCCGACACCTTCGCCCACCACCACGCCAACCAGCACGGCCACGTCGACGCCAACCAACACGCCCACCAACACACCCACGGCTACGCCAACCAACACGCCCACCCAAACTCCGACGGCCACGCCCAGCACCGGCGCCCTCACTGGCCTGGCCTTTTTCGACCAGAACGGCAACCTGCTTTATGACTTCGGCGAACCTGGTCTGGAAGGTGCGGAGGTTGCCATGAAACAGGGCGGCACCACCTACTACGCCGCCACGTCGGGCGCCGATGGATCCTTCCTGATCACCGGGATATCCCCCAACCAGTATACCCTGGTGGAAGAGGTCGCCCCTGTTGGCTACCAGTGGCAGGGTGGCCCGTTCACCTTCGAGATAGAGGCCAACACCAACTGGCAGGTCTACCTGCCCCATATCATCGAACCCACGGCGACGCCAACGGCCACCAACACACCGACAGCTACCGCCACGCCGACAACCGTGCCCTGCCACTGCGGCTATCTGCCGTTGATTGTCAACGATATGGATCCGTGATGATCCGGTGGTATCGTCCGTAGTAGAGACGTTGCATTAGGTATGGAAAGCGTTGTGCACAACGTGCATGACATGGAGGGATGCAACGTCTCTTACGATGGGCGGGGAAATGCAACGTCGTTACGACCGGCGCGCCCAGGGACACAGCCGCCTCTCCAGGCCATCGACGATGAAATAAAGAAGCACCCCAAGGACACTCATGGCCACCACGCCGGCGTACATCTCCGGATAGGCCAGTCGCCCCCAGCTTTCCACGATGATATAGTAGCCAAGCCCCGACGTGGTCGCGAAGGATTCAGCAAAAAAGAGCACGGCAATGGCCGTGCCGATGCTGACACGCACGGCTGTCAATGTTGCCGGCAACGTAGCGGGCAGGTAAACAAAACGAAACAAGGCCAGGCGCCCCGCCCCCAGCGAACGCACCGAGTAGAGCTGTTCCTCCCGCAGCGCCTGGGCATCATCCCGTACGACCACCAGGATCTGAAAAAAGAGGATCAACGAGATGATGAACACCTTGCTCACGTTGCCGATGCCCAGAATGAGCAGAATGATCGGAAGAAAAACGATTTTGGGAATCGGATAAAGGATAGTGATGAAGGGTGAGACCAACCGGTCCAGGGAAGGACTCTGGGCCAACGCAATGGCAACGGGAACCGCGAACAGCACAGCAATGATGATACTCACTACTACCCGGGATCCGCTGACCAGGAAATGCCGCCCCAGCCCCTGGGGAATCTCCTCCACCAGCGCGCCAAAAACTGCGATCGGCGTCGGCAGGACCTCCACATCGAGCACCATCGCGACCACCTGCCAGACCAAAAGCAATACGCCGGAGGCCAGAAGGATGTCGCGGCGCCTCATGAAAGCGCACCCACAGAAGCGTTGACATCATCCAGAGTGTCCCGAAGTTGGCCGCACATTCTCTGGAATTCTGGCTGTCGCCGGTAGTCCAGATGGCCGGCAGTCAAGTTCTCGATGGGGGAAAGTTGCCGTTGGGGTGGCTGGCCCAGGACCAAAATCTGCCTGCCCAGATAGGCTGCTTCTTCGATGTTGTGGGTGACAACCACCGTCGTCAACCCCGTTTCAGCCTGCAACGTCAGGGTGAGGTCCTCAAGGTCTTCCCGAGTCATGGCATCCAGGGACGAGAATGGCTCGTCCATCAGGAGCAGCGTAGGTTCCAGCAGCAGGGTGCGGGCAATCGCTGCCCGCTGGCGCTGTCCCCCACTGATCTGGCCCGGGTACTGGCTCTGCACGGCGGCAATGCCCAACCGGTCCAGCCAATAGTCGACCCGTTCAGGCAGGATGTCGGACGGCGGGTATGGCCGGGGAAGGTCCCCTTCCGGATGTTTTCCCCGGTAAAAGTGGCCCAACTGCTGCCCCAGGGCCACGTTATCCCTGACAGTGTACCAGGGCAAAAGCCCATATTCCTGCAGGATCAAACCTGTGCTGGCCCGCGGCCTCGGCACCGGGTACCCATCGACCAGAAGACTGCCGGCGCTGGGCTGGCGCAATCCGGCCAGCAGGTAGAGCAGTGTGCTCTTGCCACAGCCACTCGGACCAAGAACCGCCCAGGAGTCGCCCGATTGGACCTGCCAGGAAAAACCCTCAAAGACCGGTGGCCGCCCCTGGTAACCGAATACCAGGCTCTCGACCTGGATCGAGGGCCGGTTCTCAGCTTGCCGTGCCCGCTGTGAGCCGGCCACTTCATGAACAACAGACATATTATTTGATGTCATTTTGTCACGATACTGCTGTTTAATTATCGTAAAGTCACGCAAGCAGCGATTCTGAATTATGGCGCTGATCAGCCAAAGACTGCAGGAGGTTTGGCCGCTCGCTTATGAAAATGAAGGTCCCGCTCTTGGTGGGCGTTACGACCCCTCCCCCCGGGCCGTGCGCAGCCCCCAGAGCGACAACGAATTGCCCCCGGTTCGGGGTGGGGAGTCGGGATGACGCTAGATTGCAGGTCTCTCCCCCTCCCGGATTGGGAGGGGGTCGGGGGGTGGGTCACAACGGCAGATAGCCCGGATCCACCAGTCGCTCGTAGGGCACTGCCTGCTCGATCAGGCCTTTCCCGACCATCCAATCGACCACGTCCTGCATTTCCGATTCGCTGGTGATACTGCCTTCGGGAAAGGGTGGCATCCCAAACGATCCCTGAATCATCTCAGGAACCCGCCCGACCTCAATTAACAGATCCTTGTAGGCATCGGGGTTGGCGTTGATCTCAGCAGCAGCCCGGTCCCAGGCTCGAACGAAGCTGGCCACCGTGCCCGGTTTGTCTGCCAGCGCTTCCGTGGTGAAGGCCAGCACACTTTGAGCAAGCTCCGGGTGGGAACTGTCGTCGACAACGATGGTAGCACCGGCAGCGATGGCGCCGGACGCCAGGGGATCGGGCAACATGGCAGCAGGCAGTTCACCCTTCATCAACAGTTCAAAACGCACCGGAATAGCACTGACTTCCGTGATCTCGATATCTTCGCTGGACAGCCCCTCGGCCTGCAACAGACGATCGGTCAGGTACTCGATAACAGTGTTCTGGCTGATGCCGATCGGCACCCCTTTCAGGTCCGCGCTGGCCTTGATTTCGCCGCCAGGTCCGGCGACAATGCTGAACATGGGCGAATCGGGATAGGCCCGCCGCGCCGTATAGACCACCTTGACCTTTTCCTCTTCCTGGTTGAACAGCACAGGTCCCAGCAAATCGGTCAATTGCCCATCGACCTGCCCAGTCTGCATCAGGGTTGCGTTTTCCTGACCACTCTTGACCGGCACGCCCTCGACCGAGATTCCTTCGTCTGCAAAGTAGCCGTTGGTCTGTGCCACGTGGAATGGCAGGACATCCATGATAGGCAACAGGGCGATCTTGAGGGTTGTATCCTCAGGGATTCCAGCGCCTGGTTGCAGTTCGCCCGGCGGCACACAGGCGCTTAGGGTCAGGCCAAGAACCACGGCCAGCGATAACACAGTTAACCATCGGAAGCGAGAACCGAATAGCATTCGCCTCGAACGATCATATCCAGCATCTCCAGAAGCAAGTCTCATCACTTAATCTCCTTCAACAGAAAAAAGCCTTGAGTGTCCGAACCACATCCGGGCCCCTACATCCAGCGTTGACTCGACGAGCGATCGTCGATCTCCTTGGGCTTGATGTGAGAAACATGGCGAACCAATTGTGCGTACAAATCATCAGCGCCAGTCAGGGCACTGTCAAACAGAAATTCCCAGTCACGCTTGCCATCAGCGGTTTCGAACTCGATTCGCACCTTGTACGACCGTCCGAGCCAAACCGAGCGGCGCCAACGCCGCACCAGCCGCGTGATGTCCCGGTAGCGAACGGTATCGCTTCCTGTTAACGAACCCACCAGGAGTTGCCCCGCTCCAACGTCGAAGCGACGAAAATAGTACCCGAATCTCAGAAACGCGAAAACCGGGGGCGCCAGCAGAAATAGCAATACCACAAAAACCGGGCCAAGTTCGCTCGCCGACGGCAGATTTCCCGCAAGAAAAAAAAGCACCGTGATCAACGGCACGCTGACTGCCAGCCCCAGTGCAAGTGCGAAAACCCGCCTGAGAAGGCTATATTGGAAGGTAGTCGGAAGGCTGCCAGCCTCCGATCGATCCAGCCTGAGTTGATCATCCATCAACAGAGTCATCCGGAAAAAAGGTCTTGAGGTCCTACTTCCCGGGCTCGAAGACGGCCACAGCCAGGCCATCCTCGTAAGGCATGATCGTTCCTGTCCAGCGATCACTGAGTGCGATCGCCGTGAGCAGTGTATTCATCCCTTTAACCCCGGGGCTTGCATTTTCGCCGCCATTGGCGGTAGCAAGGCGACCGCCGGCAAAGGCATTGTCGATGACCAGAAGCCCTCCTGGCCTCAGGTAGGCCTCGATCCACGGAAGATAGCTCGGGTAGCTCTCCCTGTCCGCATCGAGGAATATCATGTCGAAGGGTGCTGACGCCTCGATTTCAGGCAACAACCCAATCGCCGGGCCAACTCGCACCTCGACCTGGTCAGCCAGGCCTGCCTGATCGAGAAAACCCTGGGCAATATCGGCATGCTCTCGCGAGACTTCCAGGCAAAGCAAGGTACCATCCGGCGGCAAGGCACGGCCGATCCAGACGGCGCTGTAGCCAAAAAAGGTACCGATTTCAAGCACATGTTCTGCGCCAATTGCCGCCATCAAAACCTGCAACATGCGCCCCTGTTCAGGACCTATGTTCATCAACGGTTTCTGATGTTCCCTGATTCCCTCCTGAATGGTCTGCAGGAGTTCGTCTTCCGGATGAAACTGATCCCGCACGTAGCGCTGGAGCGGGGTCAGTTTCTGCAGATGACTCATGCTAGCTCCTTTCAGGGGGCGGTGTAGCGTCACCCTTTACCTTTTCCGCTTCGCCCGGTTCCTCAGCGAAGGCCGGTTTTTCAAGCTCATCGATCACATCTTCGGGGACCTCTGCTTCCGCTGCTGGCTCCCCATCCCCTTCCGAGGCCTCTCTGGCAGCCAACGAAAGAACTAGCGGTTCTTCGTCATCTCTGATGGCCTCTGCCACCAAAGTCGCAACTGCAGCGGTCGTTACGGCAGAAACCTCGGCAACGTCGGTGGGCTCCGTGTCCGCGTCAACCTGTTCTGACACAGCAAGACCAGCATCTTCCGCGACCTCGGCGGCTTGTTCCGAAGTGACCTCGGGTTCCTCCGGAGAAGCAACTGGAGCCACGGGGCTTGCGTCGAGTTCCTCCGGCTCGTCGCTTTCTACGGCGAGGGGCGCCGGCACCCCTCGCAGGTTGCGCACCCCCCGTACGGCCGCCGCTACACCCAGAGCCAGCAAAAGCAGCCCCGCCAGAATCACAAGCAGCACAGTACCACCGGGCACCGCAGAGGGCAGCCGCTCAGGATGCAGCAGCAGCGAAAGATCGATATACAGGAAAATCAGCATGGCCAGTATCAGGGCGATTCCGGCGATGATCGCAATCACATCGACCACTTTCCTGACTGTTGGCGAGCTGGATATTGCTTTTGGATAAACCAGGTACCCGACCAGCCCGGCAGAGAGTCCTAACACCGCAAGCACCGCTCCCAGCGCCGCCAGGCCCATGCTGAGAAGGCTATTGAACGGTGCGACGAGCGCATCCATCAATCCTACGGTTCCTGATGATAGATCGGCACTTGTCAGCTGATTCACAACGCTGGATGCCGAACCAAAAATGAGTAGGCCGCCCACGAATACGATTAGCGCAACCACCATGAGACAGCCGCCAAAAAAGCGCTGCATTTCTTCCTCCTGCGGACGAAAAGTCCAGCTGCGATGACGTCACCAGTGACAAGGCCAGGCATCACGTGTGCCTTTTTGTGGCCCTCACCAGGGACGTGTCCTTTCGGACATGCGATTAAGATAGACTTGCTGGCGCAACTCATCCGAAGCTTCGCGCAGCACATCCCGAACGTTGAAATATGCCGCCTCGGAGAAAGCCATTTCGCCACTCTCGAGCATGGTCTGCATGGTCTGAACGACGAAAAACAATCTTCCTTCGATGGCCTCCACAGACGTACCGTAGATAGGCGGTGGCACGACAAGCAGTGCGATAACCAATGTGAATATCGTACTGTTAGCCAGCAGCGCAAAGCGACCAAAAATGCTGGCACCCAGCAAAATGACCAGAACCCAGGCAATGATCACCACACTCAATACCATGCGTCGGGTGATCGGCCGGGCCGGGCGAATGCCCTCAAGAGGTTGATGCAGACGATCGTAGCGTCTAACCCGTTTAAGAAAGGCGTTAAACTCCAGACACAGTGCGCGGTCGACCAGGTTCTGATCGAAATTCGCCAGGCGGAGTGCGTAATCCCGGCACTCGTGGGCGAGTTTGTAGTACTCGTTCCGGGTAAGCGTCTTTTCAGCTACCACCTCGATCTCCATTCGACGGGAAACCTGTTGCAGGACCGATCATAACACCGGACCTCGAAGGCAGCAACAGGAACGCTTCCCGTCCCGGCGAATTGTACCTTGAAGTGCACTGATCGTCAAAGCCGCTTAGGATTCCGGCATCCTTGACACCGATCCAGACCCCGTGTAGGATTGAAAATGCCCAGGATGATCCGATCATGAACCAATCGCAACTGGAAAAAGCCAGGAAACAGCTTCGAACCGAGCGGCTCGGATGGCCGCTTCAGTTCTTTTCAAGCGTGACTTCAACCCAGGAGATTGTTCGCGAGCAAGCACTGACAGGTGCTCCCGAGGGTCTGGTCGTTGTTGCCAACCAACAGACCGCAGGAAAGGGTCGAGCCGGGCGCGAATGGTGGTCTCCCCCGTCCGGCGGCCTCTATCTTTCCATCCTGCTGCGGCCCAATGTGGCGCCCGGGCATCTCAGCTGGCTCACCATATGCCTGGCTCTTGGCGCTGCCGAAGCAATCGAGGATATCTGTCAATTGCGCCCCGATATCAAGTGGCCAAACGACCTGGAGTTGCACGGCAAAAAGCTTGCAGGAATCCTGTGCGAGGGCGCGTTTCAGGGGACAGACCTTGAATTCGTGGTCGCCGGGCTTGGTCTCAATATCAACCAGGAGTTCTCGAACAGACCTGAGCTTGCTGCCACCGCGACCAGTCTGCTGGCTGAACGTGTCGCAAAGGTTGACGAGGCGGACCTGTTGGCGGCGATCCTCAAGCGAATCGAGGCCCAATATACCGACGTTAACAATGGTATCTCCCCGGTTCCCCGCTGGGCGAGCCGGCTGATCACATTGGGGCAGGTGGTCGAAATCAGGCGATCAGGCGGCGACCTGCGCACCGGCCGGGCTCTGGGCGTTTTACCCGATGGCGCCCTTCGCCTTCAGTTGGACAGTGGTGAGGAGGAAATCATTCGGGCTGAGGATGTGACAGTGCTGAACAGTTAACCCCGGCCAACCGGGAACGTCAAACAACACGGGTGGAAACGTTGCGCAGGGGAGGGGTCTCCCCTCCCTCTGCCTTGGGGAAACCCTGCCCCTACGCTTTTCTTTGGCCAAAAGCCTCCCCCTCGGTTATAATTCCCAACAAGCATTTGCGAAATCAAGATCGACAAAAAGTTTTCAGTGAGCCGAGTCGAACCTGTCGATAACGCGCCCAGTCCTTCTTTGCCGAGGTTTCTTTTTGAACAATCCAAACTTGAGAAGCGTTTCAGGCAATCTCAGTCGCCGCGAGATTGTAAGCTTGCTGATCCTGGCTATTCTCTCTGTTGCCGTAACCGCGCTGCTCCTGTCGACAACGCCGGCCCAGGCGATTGATACAGTCTTCCAGTCCCCGGTTTCCCCCGTAGAATCACCGACCGCGTCGCCGGCAAGCGAGGTTCCCACCCAGGTACCGGAGGAACAATCAACACCGACTGTAACGTCTCAATCAAGTGAGCAATCATCCGCCCCTGCCCGGAAAACCCCGCCCATTCCTGTCGCCCTGTTGGCTGGAATCATGGGTATCATTGTGCTGGTAGCGGCAGGAATTGCGATCAGCCGCCGTTAGGCTCGCGATCGAGCCTGCCTACGAGACCTGGCCGTGACTCTCAACCAACAGCGAAACAAACAACGGCATCGACGACGCCTTATCTCTGTGGCCCTGGTTGCCCTGCTGGCACTCCTTGCCCTGTCGTCACTCCTGCCCGATAACCAACGGCTCGTGCTGGCCCATATCCTCTCAGCCGTGCAACCGCCCGGGAAGTCCTACTTCCAGTCAACCCTGCCGACGCCGACCTCTACTCCGACCGTCACGTCGACACCCACAGCGACCCCTTCAAATGCCGCAACTGCCACGCCTTCGCCAACGGAGTCCGCCACCCCGACTGGTTTACCACCGGCTACTGCCACGCCTTCGCCGACGGAGTCCGCCACCCCAACCGGGTTACCACCGGCAACAGCCACGCCTTCGCCAACGGAGTCCGCCACCCCGACCGGTTTACCACCGGCAACAGCGACGTCAGTGCCGACAGTCACGCCGACACCGACGCATACGGTCCTGCCGACCCTGCCGACTCAACCGACCTCTCCGCCGATCATCATTCCACCGTCACCAACGCCTCCCCCCATCCAGATTCCCCCGACGCCGACACCGTTGCCCGCAGGATTGCCGCCGGTCGCAACCCTGATTCAGGAAACTGCCACAGCCACCCCAACAGCAACACCGACCCCCTTTGTCGCCATCATTGTACCTGATCCCGAAGAGAGCGTGCCGGCCGAAGAGCCTCGCCTGGATATGGCCCTGTTTATCGACAATCTGGTCATTGCCTTTAGCTATGTGTGGTTGATCTGTGGTTGCCTGAGCCTGCTCCTGGCGTTCGCAATCTTCATTTGGTGGTTCTTGCGGCGAGGCAACGAAAGCCCGCCGGCGACAAACCCATCGGAACCGCCGGCGCCCAGCCCGGCGCAGCCAGCACCAGATCGGACGGAGGCACCCCCTCCGGGTAACGAAGAACGAGTGGCCGCTCGCCATCAACGATCGGACCGGGATGTCCTTGACCAGTAATAATCATGCCAGGCAGTTGATGTCCACAGCCAGGGGTGATCGCCTTCTTCTGACCGGCTTTTGTCTCGTCTCCTACGCCTGGCGCATCACAGGCCTGGACTCCCAAAGTCTGTGGCGTGATGAGGTTGATGTCATCCGCTTCGCCAGCCGCTCCCTGCCTGAGGTACTCGAAACCTTCGCAAAACCCGGGCAAAACGGCCCACTCTACTTTCTGGCCTTCAAACCATGGCTCACACTCGCCGGTCAGAGCGAGTTCGCCCTTCGCTACCTCTCATTGCTCGGCAGTGTCGTCGCGATCCCCCTGACCTATTTTCTGGTTCGCTATCTGGTTGCGTTAACCAGCAACGGACGTTACCGGTTCCCGTTCGGCCCGACGCTCGCCAATGTTCCTCTGATAGCTGCCCTTCTGATGGCAATCAATCCCTACCTCAGCTGGTACGCCCAGGACGCCAAAATGTATGCGCTGTTGGTCCCTCTCATGTTGGCCACAAGCAGCGCTTTCTTGAAGGCCCTGGTCAATGGCGAAAGGTGGCGCTGGCTGATCTACCTTTTTCTGCTAATTGCCACTGTGCTGATTCATGTGCTGGCCTTCCTGATCGTGCCACTTCATGCGATCTGGCTATTTTTGTTGGGTCGCCCCTACTCGAAACGCTGGATCCCATTTATCCTGGTTCTGCTGGTTCCCGCCGTACCTTTTTATCTCATGACAGGATGGTGGCAGTTGCGCCTTTTCCTGATGCCCGACTTCCAGACCGGTCATGTTTATTCTCCCTTTCAGGAAATGGTGCTGACCCAGCTGTCAGGATGGTCACGGGGCGTCGGTCTGCTACAAAGTCAGTGGATCCTGTTACCCTTCGTTTTTTTGTGCTTGGCGGGTGCCCTGCTGGCAACGACTATTCAAAGGCCGGCGCCAGAGAAAACCGATGGGCAAGCAACCCAGACGAAGGCGGGATTCCGGTACACGGCAATCCTGTTGACCTGGCTCGCCCTTCCTGCCATCGCCCTGTTTCTTATCTCGCTGCGAAAGCCACTCTACGCCGACCGTTACCTCATTTGGTCGCTGCCGGCTTTCATCATCCTGGTAGCCCAGGGAATCTCGGTGGTGGCTCAACTGTGGCGCCCCCTGGGTTGGACGGCCCTGGTTTTTTCCCTGGCCGTCGGCCTGGCAGCTGGCCGGCAACAGATCGACACACCAATAAAGTCCGATTTCCGGGCCGCAGCAGGGCTGGTCCAGTCGCTGCGCATGCCAGAGGACAGGGTAATGTTTCTTATCCCCTACGCACGACACACCTACGAGTATTACGCCGGTCCCTCGCCGGGCTGGGTAGATGGTCTCTACACCAACAACGGCAACCCGCCGGAACAGGTGGACCAGGAAATGCAGGACGCCCTTGGCGATGCCACGATTGTCTGGCTGGTTGCGTCGGAAGTCGAAATGTGGGATGAGAGAGGTCTGGTGCAAGCCTGGTTGGAAACGCACGGGGAAAATGACTTGACCGAGCAGTTCACCCGGGTTACGGTAAACCGTTATCATCTGCCGATATCCAGTGATTAACCTGTCTATGCAGGCGGTGGCGAGAGCGCAACGATCGGGGAGAATCGCTGGTCATCGCGTTGCATCTGGGCGCGCAAGCGCCGACTTGTGGGTTGGGGGGAGGATCTCCACAAGTCGGCACTTGTTCCCGGTCATTTTAGACGATTCCCAGGGAATTGTCAACTGCCGAATCTGTGGCAAGCAATTCCAAATATGACGCAACACAGCGCAGGAGTCCAGCCTGGTACAGCTTGGCGCAGATAATTGGGCAGATGCGTATGTCACGCTGATAGTGTGACATCTCTGCTAACCCACGATTGTCCGGCTGGTAGCCGGACCAACACATCTTCATGGTCATTTAGGCTCGACTGTACCAGGTGTCGCCTCGGGTCGCATTTGAGAATGCGACCTCCGCGTATTCGAAGTTTATACCTTCATTTACCAGCTCATGTTACGCAGTCAGCACCCTGCCTCCTGCCTGCAGGTTTCTTCGCCCTGGAGTTACTCGTGATATGCGATCAGCATAACTCCAGTGACTGATCTGCAGGAAGACAATTCAGATGGGTAAGCTGTCGGCGGTCCTCGGTCCTCGGTCGGCGGTCAGCAGTCAGCGGTCGGCGGCAAAGAGTCCCCTGAGGGTATCCTCCAGCGCCTCCTGCCAGTTTTCGCTCACGGTCAGCCACACGGCGCGACGACCAACGCGGGCCTTGGTGGAAAGCCGCTGCTGGAGTCGCTGCCGATCGACCTGTTCCAGGACATCCGACTTCAATACAAGCTGGTTATCGGCCCGTCCAATCGCCGTAACACCAGCGCTCAGAGCCAATATCTTTATGCGTACCTGATACAACAGGTTTTTCACTTCCTGCGGCATGGGCCCGAACCGGTCCAATAGTTCGTCGCTCAGTGTATCGATTTCCGCCGTTGCGGTTACGCCGGCGATGCGCCGGTACAGGCGCAACCGCAACGATTGGTTCTCGACGTAGCTGTCTGGAATGATGGCAAGCAACGGCAGATCCAGGGTGACCGCAGGCGCCAGCAGATCATCAAAGGAAACCACTCTCCTGGAAAAGCGATCCTTATACGATCGCTCGTGCGCCTTCTCCTCTTGTACAGGGTTTTCCGGCACCGTCACCTCCAGCTTCGTTTCTGTCTTCTTTTTTATCTCCTCGACCGATTTTGCCAACAACCTGCAATAGAGATCAAAGCCGACGGCAGCGATGTGGCCATGCTGTTTTTTGCCAAGCAACTCACCGGCGCCGCGGATTTCCAGGTCGCGCATGGCGATCCGGAAACCTGCGCCCAGCTCACTGGCCTCCTGAAGCGCCGTCAGTCGATCCCTCGCAACGGGAGTCAACGTTTGGTTTTTGTCGTACAGCATATAGGCGTAGGCCCGAACCGCAGCCCTGCCCACCCTGCCTCGAAGCTGGTAAAGCTGGGCGAGACCGAAACGATCAGCCCGATTGATGATAATCGTATTGGCGTTGGGAATGTCCAATCCACTCTCGATGATGGTCGTGCACACCAGCACGTTGAACTCGCCCCCGGAAAAGTCCAGCATGACCCTCTCAAGCTCTCGCTCTGGCATCTGGCCGTGAGCAATCGCAAAGCTCGCCTCGGGTATGATCCGCTCCAGCCTGCGGGCTATCTGGGAAATCCCGCGCACCCGATTGTGTACGAAAAAGACCTGTCCGCCCCGATCAACTTCCCGTAAGACAGCCTGGCGAATCAAGGTCTCGTCGTACTCAGCGATCATGGTCTGGATCGGCAACCGTTCCTCGGGGGGAGTCTCTATGGTGCTCATATCCCTTACCCCGGTCATACTCATGTGCAGGGTACGGGGAATGGGTGTCGCGGTCAACGTCAACACATCTACCTGATGGCGCATCTTTTTTATGCGCTCCTTGTGAGAGACCCCGAAACGCTGTTCCTCGTCGACGACCAGCAAGCCCAGATCCTTGAAGGCCACATCCCGGGATAACAACCTGTGCGTGCCGATCACAATGTCCACCGTTCCGTTGACAAGGCCCCGGATCACTTTGCGCTGCTGAGCGCTGGTACGAAAACGACTCAGCATCTCGACGGCTACCGGGAAGGGAGCCAAACGTTTGCTGAACGTCTCGAAATGCTGCTGGGCAAGAACGGTCGTCGGCACAAGGATAGCCACCTGTTTGCCATCCATAACGGCCTTGAAGGCTGCTCGCAGGGCCACTTCCGTCTTGCCGTAGCCCACATCGCCGCAGATAAGGCGATCCATGGGCGTCGACGACTCCATATCGTGTTTGACCGCCTCGATGGCAACCAGCTGGTCATTGGTTTCCTCGTAGGCAAAGGCCGCCTCAAGATCGACTTGCCAGGCGCCGTCTGGAGAAAAGCGGTGCCCCCGGGCCAATTCCCGGGCAGAATAAAGCTCCAGGAGGTCATCGGCGATATCGTCGACCGCTTTCCTGGTACGTTTTTTGACCCGTTCCCAGTCAGCCGTGCCGAGCCGATGGAGTATCGGCGACACGTGTTCCCCGGCGCCGACATATCTACTGAGCCGATCCGCCTGGTGAACAGGCACGTAAAGCCGGTCACTCTGGGCGTAATCGATCTGCAAGTATTCCCGTTCGCTGCCATCATCCAACGCCAGTCGCACCAGGCCGGTGAAACGGCCAATGCCGTGTTCCATGTGGACCACATAATCGCCAGGGCTGACATCGGCGAAAAAGGCTTCCGGCGCCATAGCTCTGGGCCTCTTTGCACGACGACGACGGGGCTTGCCCCAGCCGAAAAGTTCGGCATCGGAAAAAAGATGGAGGCCGTCGGGACTGTTCGGGCCTCCCTCCAGGCCCCGCAGAACCCAGCCCTCAGACAGCACCCCCTTGACCAATCGAATCGCGCCATTCTCGGGTGGATCAAGAACATCCTGCTCAACGCTGAGTATCTGACCCACTTCTTCCAGGACAACATCGGCAAGACGTTGTGCCTGGCGGGTCACCACAACACTGGCATCGTGATGGTCTTGTTTTTTCTCAAGATCGGAAGCGATGTGCCGCACCTTGCCGCCAAACCGGGGGCCCGGCGCAAAATGGCGAGCCAATCGGGAAGCGGCGGGAGCAGGCCGTCCTTCAAGATCACCGTGGCCGATCAGCAGCGGCCTGCGAGCCTCCAGTTGAGTCTTCAAGGCCTGCCAATCAAAGTGGGGCGCAAGAGGATTGCCCGGCAGCTCTCCGCCGGTAGTCAGGTCTCGCAGAGTCTGGGCCGCCTGGGCTTCCAATTCGGTCACCAGGGTCATGAACTCAGCACCGTCGTCCACGAAAACGAAGGCATCTTGTGGCAGGAAATCAAATATGCTGCCGGGTTGGGAGTAGAGATAGGGAATATACCATTCCTGTCCCCTGAATCCTGTGCCCTGCTTCAACTGCTCTCTCTGCTGGTCCAGCTCATAGCGGGCAGGAGGGTGCAGCGGGCGCACATCCAGTGCGGAAAGCCGCGGCTCGGCGGACGCGCCCAATCTGGGCAACGCCTCGCTGGCCGGTCCAATCAACACTTCCTTGACATGACGCGCTTCCGGGATAGTGCGCTGGGTCGTTGGATCGAACAGACGCAGACTGTCGATTTCATCGCCGAAAAGCTCGATACGCACCGGCCAGAGCATGTTGGGTGGCCAGATATCCACGATTCCACCGCGGCGGCTGATCTGGCCCACCTCCTCGACCACGCTATCGGTCTGGTAGCCATATCCGAGCCAGCGATTCAACGTCCTGGCCAGATCGATCCCCTGTCCCACACGAAGAGGCTTGAGTGACAGACGAAGCTCTCTCGGCGGCAGTGTTTTCTGCATCAGCGCCCTGGCCGATGCTATGACCACCAGCCCCCCGGAGTCATCCCCGGACCCATGCCCAACCCCTGCACCATTGCTACGGGCCAGGGACGCAAGCGCGCCCAGCCTTCGTTGACGAGTCTCCCTGGACCAGGGGATCCGTTCAAAAGGCAGGGAATCGGGATCGGCAAACAGATGTGTTGTCGCGGCAGCTGTTGACGGGGGCAACCACATCTGCAATTCCTCATGCATGCGACGCGCCTGTTCACTGCGCGCCACAAGAACCAGCACGGTCCGTCCCAGGTCCCGCGCCAGCGCAGCAATCAGATAGGGCCGGGCGGCACTGTACACCGATAGGGGCGTAGTGTCCGACTGGCCGGCGTTTAACGCCTCGATGAGCTGCTTGTAGGGAGCAGCAGCATGGACAATGGGCAGAAGGCCTGAGAGATTCAAAGGGGAACACCTCGGGAATTGAACTCATTCATGGCCGAGTTAATGCCCTGGCTCAACCAATGATCGATGGCCTCCACGCCCAGTTCTCTCACCCGGCTCATGGTCTCTTCCTCCTCAGGCGAAAAGTCCTGTAATACATAATCTGCCGGATCCATGCGACCTGGTGGCCGACCGATGCCGACCCGCAGCCTCGGAAATTCGTTGGTTCCCAGTTCTCGTAGAAGGGACCGCATGCCATTGTGGCCTCCCGCACCCCCGGACGCCCGCAGCCGCAGCACCCCGTGGGGCAGGTCCAGATCGTCGAAAACGACCAGAATATCGGCAGGTGCCACCTTATAGAAACGAGCAAGCGAAGCCACGCTTCGACCCGACTCGTTCATGAATGTCTGGGGTTTGGCGATCAGGACTCTGTGAAGCTCGCTCGACGGGACCTCGTCAACAGCAGCGCCATCGGAGGGGTCAGTGGACGGCGCATCGGAGGGCACGGCCAACCTTATCCTGCCGAGAGCAGCCCGGGCTTTCCCCTTGCGCGTGTCAAAGATCAGTCCGTGCTCATGGACATACAACTCGGCGATCTGAAAGCCAATATTGTGGCGGTTATTCTTGTAGGCCTTGCCTGGATTACCCAGGCCAACAATCATCTTCATTGTCAAACTATCTGGCTCAATCTCGGGGGAACGGCCCCGGATGAGCCAACGAAACCATGTCGCCATATCAATCCTCGATGGGATCACCATGCCCCGGTCCAACACAAATCGGGGCCAACCACCGGGATTGGCCCCTTCGCACGCCGCTTTTGCAGCGGTTTTTTTCTAAGGCGCAATCAAATACCAGATCCAGGTCAATAGCCGGCGCACACCAAAAAAGGCGCCAACGGCCAGGAAAATCGCTCCAGCATAGGCAAGACCCTTGGTAAACGCACCCCGTAACGAATCAAAATCGAGAGCCGACGAAAAGAAGCCCGAATCGTCATTGATGCTATCAACTGCCACTGCCTGGCTTTCTTCTGTCGGGATCGGTGAAGGGCGCGGCGTGGGCGTCGGGATATCCGGTTGCTCGACAGTTACCGGTGTCGAGGTGGCGTCGACGGTCGCGGTGGCTGTAGGTTCGGCTCGCGCCGGCACCGTGGGCAATTCAAAAGGTGTCGGCGTCGGCGTCGGTGCGCTGTTTGCCACTACAATGTTGCGCTGATAAGCTTCCCCGTAGTTGCCATCCTGACGCACAACTCGCAACCGCAGGCTATAAGTGCTATCGGGCAACGATTCGGTATTCCAGGTACCGAGTAACCCACCCGCTACCGGATTGAAATGGGCCTCCCCGATGAACACCCAGTTTTCGCCCGGCTCGACCGTGTAGTAGAGTTCGTACCTCTGAAACTGGGGATGGGTCGCCGTGCCCATAATGGAAACATTGCCCCGAACATTGGAGAGCGGTTCTGGAGACGTAATCTGCGCCAGGTTACCCTGCAAGAGAGGATGCCAGGAATCGCCAGCTGTTGCAGACCCTGTCCAGGCGAATAGAATGCCAAGAACCACGAACAGGGCAATTTGCCACCCCATAAGGTGCCGAAGATTTTCTGCCCGGAAACCCAGGCTTGAGCGTGCCATCTACGCCCTCCGTGTCAGAACCTGGCCGACTAGCATCTCCCGCCGCGAACCAGTGGACCCGGCAGTCTCCAAGCCACCCATCCACGCGGGACAAAAACCAAGTTTAGCACACCTGCATTGACGTGACAAGAACACCCCGCTTCAGCCCACACACCTCACGGCACGAAGCGCCTGATGACGATGCTGGCGTTCTGTCCCCCGAATCCAAAGCCATTGCACATGCCAACATCGACCTGACAAACCTCAGCTTTGTTGGGCACATAGTTCAGATCACATTCGGGATCGACCTCAAAATAGTTGATCGTCGGCGGAATAAGCCCGTCGCGGATGGCATTCACCACCACGGCCGATCCAACGGCGCCTGAGGCACCCATCGTGTGCCCAATCATGGACTTGATCGAACTGATCCTTGTATCGTAAGCAGCATCGCCCAGGGCCAATTTGATCGCCTTGGTTTCCATTGGATCATTGAGACGGGTAGCCGTGCCATGGGCTGAGATATAATCCACATCGGCGCCAGTAACGCCGGCCTGTTTCATGGCCATCTTCATGGCACGAGCTGGACCATCGCCCGTCGGATCAGGTGCGGCCAGGTTGAAGGCATCAGATGTCAAGGCATAGCCGGTTATTTCGCCCAGAATATTGGCGCCACGGGCCTCGGCGTGCTCCAGAGTTTCCAGTATCATCACGGTTGCGCCTTCACCCATGATCAAACCATCCCGGGTGGCACAAAAGGGACGGCACGCCGTCTTCGGGTCATCGTTGCGCGTTGACATGGCGCCCAGACGACTAAATGACGCCATGATCATGGGAGACTGGAATGAATCACTGCCTCCTGCAACCATGACATCGACCTCGCCCCGACCGATTCGGTGGGCAGCCTCACCTAACGATGTAATGCCGGTGGCACAGGCTGTCACCTGCGAGTTCGCCGGACCCTTCACACCCAGCCGAATGGCCACATAACAGGGAGTCGTACTGATCAAAACCGATGGCGCGACGCTCGGTTTGATCCGCCGAGGTCCACCCTCATTCAACAGCTTGGCCTGTTCTTCGAGAAGATTCAGAGCGCCGAAGGCGCTGCCAATCTCGATGCCAACACGCTCTGGATCCTCGGAATCCATATCCAGCCCGGAATCGCTAACTGCTTCCTGAGCCGCCGCCCAGGCGAATTGTGTCACCTTTCCCAGCCGGCGTGCCTCACGCCGGTGCATGTAATCGGTTCCGTTAAAATTCTGCACCGAGCAAGCAATCTGCGTTGGGAAACCCGTGGGATCAAAATGTGAAATACGTGTTCCGGCCGAAACGCCCTCCGTGAGACCCTGCCAGGATCCCTCCCAGGTGTTGGCCAGTGGAGTCACAGCCCCGATACCAGTTATGACAATCCTTGGCCTGAAGCCATTTCCTTGCATCATAATTCCTCCGATTCGCCTGTCATTGGCACACATGCCAGAAGTGTACCACAAACCAACCTGTTGACAAATGTCCAGGCTCTGCGCAAAACTGCTGCCCGTTTAAGTAACACCCGATTTCCCCTTCGGATACGACGGCCTGGAAATTTCCCTTGATAACAGGAGTTACGCAGTTCTACCGACCGCTGACCGCCTTCGACTGTTCGCTCACAACTATCTGCTGTCCGTAGTCCGCCGTCCGCCGATGGAAGACCGCTGACCACCGACCGAGGACCGCCTTCGACTGTTCGCTCACAACTATCTGCTGTCCGCGATCCGCCGTCCGCCGTCTTCTGAACATATTGTTACCTGATGATTCCCCCGCCCAGACAAACTTCGCCCTGGAAAAAGACCGCGCCCTGTCCGGGCGTAATGTCGCGCAGTTTTTCCTCAAACTCCACCGCTGCGCCGTTGCCCGGCAGAGGAGAGACCAGCGCCGGTGCCAACCTGGCCCGGTAGCGAATCTTGACCGCGGCCCTGAACGGTCCGTTCGGCGGTGTTCCCTTGATCCAGTTTACCTGATCAGCAATCAGCTCTGATCGTCCCAATTCTTCAACCCGGCCAACAACCACCCTGTTTTTTGACGGCTCAAGGCGCAACACAAAAAGAGGCTCGCCAGCGGCGATTCCCAGTCCCTTCCGCTGTCCAATGGTGAAAAAGGCAAGCCCGCGATGCATGCCCAGCTGTTTGCCACCGCTGTCGACAATCGGCCCGGGCTCGATGCTGCCGGGCGGAGACCAATCCCGCAGAAAACGGCGATAATCGCCGTCAGCCAGAAAGCAGAGATCCTGGCTATCGTGCCGGCTGGCTACCGGCAAACCACGCTCAGCCGCCAACTGGCGGACCTGGGTCTTGGTATAGTCCCCTGCCGGAAACAAGACCCGTTCAAGATGATGTTGGGTCAGCACATGCAACACGTAGCTCTGATCCTTGTCCCGGTCCACCCCCATCAGCAGCTCGTACCGGCCCTGACCATCAGCTTCCGCCTCCGGTGAACCACGCCGGCGAACCCTGGCATAGTGGCCGGTGGCCAGGTAATCTGCCCCCAACCCCATGGCATAGTTGAACAGGTAGTCGAAGCGAATATGGCGGTTGCATTGAATGCAGGGATTGGGAGTCTCCCCTGCCAGATACCGATCGATGGTGTAATCCACCACCATTTGCTTGAAGAGCTGCTCCACGTTGATCAGGTAAAAGTCAATGCCCAACTGATCGGCAACCCGGCGTGCATCGTCCACAGCTTCCAATGTACAGCACTTGTTGCTGCTTTCAACCCCCGTCGACACCTCCGACCAGAGCCGCATCATGACGCCTGTGACGTCGAAACCGCGCTCCTGCAACAGTGCAGCCGCGACCGAGCTGTCGACCCCGCCACTCATGGCGACGACCACCCTGCCTCTGGTCTTTGCGATCCCTCCCATTGACATAGTGCGATTCCCTTTTCTAGCGTACGGGCGATCCGTTCCTGAATTCATTCGTACGGGCGACCCATTCTTAGCAACCTTGCTCTCAACCAACCCATCTTCATATTTCCACGCCACTGACGCCATCCACCCATCATTCTGAGAATAGATCGCCCCTACAACCTCTGGCACAGATCAGGCCGTAAACGGCGAGACCTCCCGCAGTCGTTCAACCAGCGCAGGCAGATGCTCGACAACACGGTCGATGTGGGCATCCGTGGTGCTGCGGCCCAAAGTCAACCTCAGGTGCCCGGCGGCATCGGTTCGATCCACGCCCATGGCGGTCAGGACATGGCTGGGCTCCTGGGCGCCACTGGTGCAGGCCGAGCCACTGCTGGCGCAGATTCCCGCCATATCCAGCCCGATCAGCATGCCTTCCGCTTCCACACCGGGCACGATGAAACTGGCGTGATTGGCCAATCGCTCAGTGGGATGGCCGGTCAGATAGGAACCAGAAATCCCTGCGAGCAATCGGTCGACCAGACGATCCCGCAAGCTTGCCAGCCTCGAACTCTCGCTCTCTCGTTCCGCCTGCGCCAGAACCAGGGCTACCGCCATCCCGACGATGTAGGGCACATTTTCAGTGCCCGCCCGGCGCCGTCCCTCCTGGCTGCCACCAGTAACCTGCGGAAGCAGAGGGGTTCCCGGGCGCACGTATAGCAAACCGACGCCCTTGGGGCCGTAGAATTTGTGAGCACCCAGCGACATCAGGTCCATGCCCAGGTCGTCGACATTCAGTGACAGATCTTTGGCAGCCTGCACTGCGTCGCTGTGGAAGGGCACTTTGTGTTCGCGGCAGAGGGCAGCCAGCTCCGACAGTGGCTGAAAGGTGCCCACCTCGTTGTTGGCCGCCATGATACTCACGATCAGGGTATCGGAGCGCAACGCCCCTTGCAGCTCATCCGGTTCGACCTGGCCAAAGGCGTTGACCGGCAATTCGCTCAACTCGAAGCCGAATTCATCGCGCAACTGCCGGGCTGTGTAGAGAATGCCCTTGTGTTCCACCGCGCTGACGACGATGTGATTGCCCTCGCCCCGACGGCGGCGAGCCAATGCCACACCGCGCAGGGCCAGGTTGTCTGATTCACTGCCGCAACTTGTGATGACGATATCGTTGGGCCGACAGCCGAGCACATCCGCCATCGTCTGGCGTGCCTCTCGTATCGCCTTTCCGGCCGCTCGTCCCTGCCGGTGTATGCTGCTCGGATTGCCGTAGACCTGTCTGAAATAGGGTGCCATGGCGTCCAACACCTCTGGACGAACCGGTGTGGTTGCGCCATAATCCATGTAAATCGCTTCGCTCATATCTCTGACTCCGGGGCACTGTTTGACCTTTTGAAACGCCAGGGGTTCCTGGCAATACCAGGGTCTTGAGGCGATTCTAGCATCAGGGCCCTCCTCGTGTCAATCAGCTTGCTCACAGTTCAGCTTCGATAATCCGTCGGGGTTAGCGCCGACTTTTTGCGCTAACCTCCACGAGTTGGCAGAGAACCCTTGCACAGCAGAAGTGGACCGGCTATCCCGACTCTGGTATACTACCGAACATTGCGCTTCAAGCGCAAACTTTATTTGCGGGTCATCCCGTCGCGCTACGAGATGCCCTGCAACCATGGAGGTATCGCTCGAATGTTTAAAAAATCTCGCTTTGCAGGCCGATCAAGCCGATTGTTTCTTGGGCTTGTCTTGGCCCTTACCTTGATCGCAACGGTAACGATTGCGGCCCCTCTCCAGAATTCGATGGCCATGCCAGCCAGCGCAGAACCGCCCGATTTCACCTGGGAGGTGGTTCACGACACCCCCGGCGTCTTCTACTTCTCCATCGCCTTCCCCACCGACCTGGTTGGCTATGCCCTGGGCAGCCCTGATTGGAACACGGGCGGCGGTGGTTCCGGACCCTCCTATATCTCGAAGACGCTTGATGGAGGACTCACCTGGACGACGACCCTGATCCCTGGGCCCACCCGTTATATGCGCGGTCTGGCCTGCATGGACGAGAATACCTGCTGGATTTCAGGTGGCAGCATTCCGCCATATAAGATCATGCGCACCACCGACGGCGGCGCCACCTGGGGTACCGTCGACGACCAGTCAGGTTGGTCTGGTTGGGTCTGGTCGGCGGGCTGGACAGGCCAGGGATCCACCGTTATGATCGGCACGGCCGGGTACGATCCGGGCGATCCCACCCGGCAGGCCAATTTCCTGCGCGCGACCGACGGTTACACCTTCCATAGCGTCGCTGCATCCGATTACAACGAGTTCGTGCAATGGGACTTTTCCTGCCCGCTGCCCGGAAACTGCTACACCGCCGCCAAAAACCGCAGCTATCACACCAGCGACGACGGGGCCACCTGGCATCCCACCGTGGTGCCGTCCGGCCAGTACTACGGTGTGGCCTGCACCGATGTCAACACCTGCTGGTTGGCCGGCGAATACAACAAGATCGCCTACACCACCAACGGCGGCAGCAACTGGCAGTCGGCTTTTGTCGGCTCTGGTGGCGGTGCCCGGCCCCGATTCTACAATATTGCCATGCCGCAAGCGACCGGCGGCTTCGCGGTCGGCTGCACCAATGCTGATGCCGGCACCGAAACCTGCACCGGCGAGGGAATGATCTACTACACTGAAACGGGCAGCACCTGGAACATGTTGCCATCTCCCAGTACCGCCGACATTATGGACATCCACGCCTTCAGCATGGACGAAGTGATCGTCATCGATTGGGATGGCAAGATCTGGCGCGGCCTGAACAACATAGTGCCGCCCAACCCCTACGATGTCAACGACGACGGTGTGGTGAATGTCATCGACATCATGCTGGTGGCAGCCCATTGGAACGAGTAGGAACACGACAATTGGCAACTGACAATTAGCTGGGGTATCATTGGTGACAGTTGCAACGAACGGAATCTGCAAACGAATACACCCTTATTTAAGGAGGAACATAAAAACACCATGACCATTATTGCCAATGTCGTTGCCCGGGAGGTTCTTGACTCTCGAGGCAATCCGACCGTCGAGGTAGACGTCGAACTGTTGACCGGTGATGTCGGCCGGGCGATCGTGCCCTCAGGAGCATCCACCGGTGTGCACGAGGCCCACGAACTTCGCGATGGCGACAAGGAGCGCTATGGCGGCAAAGGTGTTCTGAAGGCTGTCGAAAATGTCAACGACCGGATCGCCGAAGAGCTGGTCGGCTGGGATGCCAGGGATCAGGTCGGCATCGATAAGATGCTCATCGAGCTGGACGGCACCCCCAACAAGAGCAACCTGGGAGCCAACGCCATCCTGGCAGTCTCCCTGGCAACCGCCAAAGCAGCGGCCTTTGCCCTGGAACTGCCTCTCTATCGCTACCTCGGCGGCGTGTCCGCCAGAACGCTGCCCGTGCCAATGATGAACATTCTCAACGGCGGGAAACATGCCCAGGATAGCACCGACCTGCAGGAATTCATGGTGATGCCAGTTGGCGCCCCCAGCTTCCGTGAGGCGCTGCGCTGGGGTGCAGAGACCTATCACAGCCTGAAGAAAGTCCTGAAAGACAAGGGCCTCGGCACCAACGTGGGCGACGAGGGTGGTTTCGCCCCCAGCCTGCCCTCCAACGCCGCCGCCATCGAGGTAATCCTCAAGGCCATCGAAACGGCTGGATATCGGCCCGGCGAGGACATCTGGATCGCCCTGGACCCCGCCGCCAGCGAGATCTACGACGCAGAGCGACAGGTTTACATGCTGACCAAAGAGGGTGTGGAACTGGACGGCAAGGGCATGGCCGAGTTCCTGGCCGAGTGGGCCAACAAGTACCCCATCATCTCCATCGAAGATGGCCTGGCCGAGGACGACTGGGACAACTGGGCCTGGCTGACCGCAGCCGTGGGCGATAAGGTCCAGATCGTCGGCGACGACCTGCTGGTGACCAACGTAACACGCATTGAACGGGCTATCGAGCAGAACACCTGTAACTCGTTGCTATGCAAGGTGAATCAGATCGGAAGCCTGACCGAGTCGATCGCCGCGGTGGACATGAGCCATCGGGCCGGCTGGAGCGTGGTGGTTTCCCACCGTTCCGGCGAAAGCGAAGACGCTACCATCGCAGATCTGGTAGTGGCCCTCAACACCGGTCAGATCAAGACCGGCGCCCCTGCTCGATCAGATCGGGTCGCCAAGTACAACCAGCTGCTGCGAATCGAAGAGCAACTGGGCGATGATGCCATCTATCCCGGCATGGCTGCCTTCAAAGTTAAGCGCTGAGCAGACTCAGCCACAGGCAAAAAAACGCAAGAGCCGCGGCGCCCCCGTGGGGGGCGCCCCCGGGGTGTGTTGCCTCCCGTGGGGTCAGCCGGGG